>JAUUYW010000063.1 GCA_030590265.1 Candidatus Krumholzibacteriia bacterium | reverse complement strand
GAGCCGCGAATCCCCAGCCAGGGCCGCGGTGTCCTCGACGAGTGCCGAGAGCGAGAAGATGACTCGCACGCCAGAATAGACCCTAAAACCCGAGACCCGCACGCTGACTCCCGGCTTACCGTCATGGTCGACATCGATCACGCGCGGATCATCTCCGTCTTCGGGCAGCGAGTCGGCGATCGGATCGGCGAGCGCTACGCCGAGCTGGAGCGCGGCGGGCGCGGTAATGAAACGAACCTCGGGCTCGGCCAGAAATCCTGCCGAGATAGTGATTGGCGCCATGGCGAGGATTACCTCTTCGTCGATGGTGGGCTGGCGGCCATCGATCTCGGGGGCGACGACCCGGCACGGCCGGGCGATCAGGTTCACGAACGCACCCTCCTGTTCGACCTCGACCAGGGCGATGGCGCTGGTCTCGAGCAGACTGAGCTCGCCATCCTCGGTATCCCTGACCTCGACCGCGGAGTCGAGGTAGAGCGCGTAGTGGGAGTCGAGCACCGGGGCCTCGAGACCTTCCGGCCAGCCATCGGCCTTGCCCCCCGCCGGACCGGCGGCGCCCTCCTCGGGCAGCGGGCTCATGCAGGCGACAAGCAACAAACTCGAGACGACTCCCAACCCCATGCGCATCATGCGCGGACAGTGATGCTAGCTTCGTGCCACTCCAGTGAAGGGACCCGCAAGCGGGTGATTTCACCAGCTTGCGCCGCTAGCACAACTCGGGTTGCCGGCAACTCGCGCCTCGACTGGCGGCTCGAGCAGCCAACGGGTGCGCGTCCACAGCCGAGATCATGTGAAGTAGGACCAGGACCAGGACCAGGACCAGGACCAGGACCAGGACCAGGACCAGGATTGCGGACCAAAAGGCAGGAATTCATTCAACGCCACAGTGATGGCGAGAGCCTGGACGACCTGTTGCCCGAGGCCTATGGTGTAGTTTGGGAAGCTTGCCGGCGTTTGACTGAGCGCCAAGCCAGCTGGGTTGTCTGGGGACAAGACCAGGTTTGGGAAATGATTCCCTACGATGTCCAGCTCATCGGTGGCATCGTCCTGCACAACGGACAGATCGCGGAAATGGCCACGGGTGAAGGAAAAACCCTGGTTGCCATCATGCCCCTCTACCTGAACTCTCTGCCCGGCAAGGGCGCCCACCTGGTCACGGTGAACGACTACCTGGCCCAGCGCGATGCCCAGTGGATGGGTGGAGTCCTGGAGTTCCTGGGTTGCAGCGTGGGCTACATCCTGGGTCAGATGACACCTGAAGAAAGGCGCCAAGCCTACGGCTGTGATGTCACTTACGGGACCAACAATGAGTTTGGCTTTGATTACCTGCGGGACAACATGGTTGTTCAAAAGGAACACCTGGTTCATCGCGATTTCCATTTTGCCATCGTTGATGAAGTGGATTCGGTGCTGGTTGATGAAGCCCGCACACCTCTGATCATCAGTGGCGCCGTGGACAAAAGCACACACCAATTCGAAGCTCTTGCACCCCTGGTCAGCACCGTGGTCAAGAAACAAGCCAAAATGGTGAACGATTGGGTGAGCCAGGCTGAGCGTTTTCTGCGTTCGGTCGGGCCTGATGATGCCTTGAAAATTGACGATGAAACAGCCCTCACCCTGTTGAAAATCAGCCACGGTGGTCCCAAAAATCCCCGTTTCCGCAAACTTTGCCAAATTCCCGGAGTGCTGGAGAAAATCCAGCGCACCGAAGAGGCTTTTATGCGGGACAAGGCCATGTGGGAAGCGGACAAGGATCTGCTTTTCACCGTGGAAGAGAAAAACAACCATGTGGATTTTACCGAGAAGGGTCAGGAGCTTCTGGCCAAGCAGGAACCTGACTTCTTCGTCTTGCCTGATCTGGCTGAACTGGCAGGTGAAATTCAGGACAATGAAGAAATGTCTGATGAAGAGAAGGCTAAAGCTCTGGGTGTTGTGGAACAAGAGTATGCTGTCAAAAACGAACGCATCAGCAATGTGGACCAACTGCTGAGGGCCCACAGCCTGTACGCTAAGGATGTTGAATACGTCATCCAGGAGGGTAAAATCCTCATTGTGGATTCATTCACTGGTCGTTTGCAGCCGGGTCGTCGATTCAGCGAGGGTTTGCATCAGGCCCTGGAAGCCAAAGAAGGGGTAAAAGTCCAAAAAGAGACCCAAACCCTGGCCACCGTCACCGTTCAGAATTTCTTCCGCATGTACGCCAAACTCTCCGGCATGACGGGTACTGCCGAAACAGAAGAGGCTGAATTCAACGGTATATACGACTTGGATGTGGTGGTTATTCCCACACACCGTCCCATCGTTCGCAACGACATGGACGATGTGATCTACAAGACCAAGCGTGAAAAATACAAAGCCATCGTCAACGAGGTGGCCCGTCTTCACCAGTTGGGATTGCCGGTTCTGGTGGGTACAACCACCGTTGAAGTCAGTGAGCTCTTGAGCCGCTTGATGACGCTCAAGGGAATCAACCACAATGTTCTCAACGCCAAGCAGCATAAAGCGGAAGCCGAAATCGTAACCGAGGCAGGGCAGTTCGGCGCTGTAACCATCGCCACCAATATGGCTGGCCGGGGTACTGATATTAAGCTTCAAAAAGGTATTTTGGACTTGCCCGAAAAGTGGCCCAGCGATCCGAACCTGACTCCCGAAATGTACGAGGGGCAGGAGACTGGCTTGATGATCATCGGCACCGAACGACACGAGAGTCGCCGCATTGATCGTCAGCTGCGGGGTCGGTCCGGTCGTCAGGGTGACCCCGGCGGGGCCATCTTCTTTCTGAGTCTGGAAGACGACTTGATGCGGTTGTTCAGTCCTGATCGTATCATCAAGGTTATGGACAAGCTGGGCGTTGAAGAGGGCGAAGTCATCACCCACAGCATGGTGACCAAAGCCATTGAAAAAGCCCAGGTGCGTGTGGAAACCCAGAACTACGAAATTCGTAAACATCTTTTGGAATACGATGACGTGGTGAACAAGCAGCGCGAGGTCATTTACGGTCTGCGCCGTGCCGCGGTTCTGGGTGAGGATCTGCAGGAAGACTTCGACGATTTCTTTGAAACATCCCTGGAAAGCATCTTCCACGAGTGCGCCAGTGAAGATGATGCCCCGGATTTCTGGGACATGAAAAAATTGGCACTTTTGTATCAGAGCACTTTCCTGACCCCCTTGCCATTGGAAAAAGATGAGCATCTTTCTTCCGGCTTTGATGCGGTATTTGAACTGTTGTCCAAAGAGGCGACAGAAAAGTACGAAGCAAAAAAGTTGCGTCTTGGCCAGGAGATCACCGCCCAGTTGCAAAAATACGTTCTTTTGCAAATTATCGATGAAAGGTGGCGGGATCATCTGAATGAGCTGATTCTATTGCGCAGCGGGATTGGATTGCGCTCCTATGGCCAACGTGATCCGCTTATTGAGTACAAGAAGGAATCCTTTTTCATGTTTGAGGCCCTGATGCACGCTCTGGGCAAACAGTCGGTCAGTTTGTTCATGCGGGCCGAAATTGTGCACCAGGACCGCCGCCCTGAGCAGAAGGTTGATCAAATGAAGACCAGTCATCAGGAAACGTCGGCTTACGAGCAGGGCAGTAGCGATGTGACAGCCAAAGGTGCTGCACCTGCACCTTCAGGCAATCGCCCGATTCAAAGGGATGAAGTCAAAGTCGGGCGCAACGATGACTGCCCTTGCGGCAGTGGACGCAAATACAAAAAATGCTGCGGCAAGTAGGAAATACTGGACAAGATAGATTCCCTGCCGTTGTATTGGCAGGCCAGCAACCAGAACCAACTGTGAGGATAAACACTGCATGGATCCCGAACGCGATCGTCTGAAACACTTGCTGATCATCCTTCTGGAAGCGCTTTCCGTGGCGCCGGAGGAAGGGCCTCCCAGCCGCAACCGCATCCAGGAGAAGGTTGCCGATGCCGGGCTGGACGAAGGTGATGTGCATGGTTTGCTCGATTGGATCGAGTCCCATTGGAGTGCTTTTCACGACCAGTCAGTGCGTCAGGAGCCAATGCCGGAATCACCTTCGGCTCATGCCTACCGCATCTTCGGGGAATCGGATCAGGATTACATATCCCACGAGGGAATCGGTTACCTGATCAATCTGGTCAACGCGGGCAGCATCACACGGGCCCAGATGGAAGCGCTTTTGCAATACGCTTCTTTCATCGCCATCAAACCCATGACCTCGTATGACCTGGAAACAGTCATTGAACAGGTCTTGTTTCGGACCCAGAGTCCGGGCATGACCGGGGGAGCCTCCGAGGGTTTCGAAAGTTTGCATTGAGGCGCGGTTTCATTGTTTTTTTGAGCCGGGTGCGCCCGGCTTTTTCTTGAGCAGGTTTCATTAGGGAAGGATTATCCTCTTGAAGTTAATTATTGTTGAGTCCCCGGCCAAAGCACGCACCATCACTCGGTTCCTGGGTAAGGAATATAAAGTTTCCTCCAGCTATGGTCATATTCGGGATCTCCCCGGCAGCGCCAGTGAAATCCCGGCCAAATTCAAAAAAGAGCCATGGGCGCGCCTGGGAGTGAATCCCGACAACAATTACGAACCGGTTTATGTGGTCTCCAAAGACAGCAAGAAGCAGGTTGCGGAACTCAAAAAACTGATGAAGAATGCCGATGAAATCCTGCTGGCCACTGATGAGGACCGCGAGGGTGAGGCAATCAGTTGGCACCTGTTGGAAGTTCTCAAACCCAAAGTTCCTGTGAAACGCATTTCTTTTCATGAAATCACCAAAAGTGCCATCCAGGAGGCCCTGGACAATCCCCGGGACATCGACATGCAGTTGGTGCGGGCCCAGGAAGGCCGGCGCATTCTGGATCGCCTCTTTGGTTACAGCCTTTCGCCGGTTTTGTGGAAAAAAGTTCGAACCAAACTTTCCGCCGGTCGGGTGCAGAGTGTTGCCGTGCGCATGGTGGTGGAAAAAGAAGAAGAGCGTCAGGCATTTCATGTGGCTGAATATTACGACGTAGAGGCTTCCCTGGTCGGGGAGAATCTTCCTTTCACTGCTCGCCTGACCAATGTCGACGGCATCAAACTGGCTGGAGGCAAGGATTTTGATCCCGACACGGGCCTCTTGAAAAAAGCCGAATCAAGAGTTCATCTGCACCAGGATCTGGCCAAAATCATGGCCCAGGGTGCCTTGGACAATGCGCCCTGGAAAGTCCACGAAATCACCCGCAAAGAGACCACCCAACGGCCCTCTCCACCTTTTACCACCTCCACTCTCCAACAGGCTGCCAGCGGGCGTCTGCGTTTGTCCCCCCAACGGGTCATGCGGGTTGCCCAGCGGCTTTATGAGGGTATTGCACTGGCTGGGGGCGGACTCGAAGGTCTCATCACTTACATGAGGACCGACTCTCTGACCCTCAGTGAGAAAGCCCTGGCTGAAGCCGAACACCTGATCCATGATCAGTATGGTCCTGATTTTACAGACGGCCCGCGGCGATACAAAACCAAGAGCAAAAGTGCCCAGGAAGCTCACGAAGCCATCCGGCCCACAGATTTTTCCCGCACTCCCCAAATGATGGCTTCCTATTTGGATTCCGAAGAATTGGGTGTCTACTCCCTGATTTGGAATCGTGCTTTGGCCTCTCAGATGACCAACGCCAAGCTGGACAAAACCGCCATCAACTTTGCCGTGACTGTGGATGAAAAGAATCTTTTGTTCCGGGCTAATGGTTCGGTTGTCAGGTTCCCTGGTTTCCTGAAGGTGTACGGCGATCGTGGCAAGGATGCCTTGCTGCCGAACCTGAGTGAAGGCATGGATATTGGCGGCCCCAATCCGGGAAACCCAGCGGTTGCGATCAATGAAGTTTTGCCGATCATGCACGAAACACAACCGCCGGCCCGCTACACCGAAGCCTCCCTGATCAAAAAGCTTGAGGATGAAGGCATTGGTCGCCCGTCCACCTACGCCACCGTCATCACCACCATTCAAACCCGGGACTATGTGACCAAAAAAGGTGGCGCCCTGATCCCCAGTTATATCGGCATCGCAGTGACTCATCTTCTGCGGGAGCATTTCCAGACCTATGTGGATGTCAGCTTCACGGCTTTGATGGAACGGGAACTGGATCTCATCGCCGAAAACAAATTCGACTGGGTTGAATTCCTGGATCGTTTCTACCGGGGCAGTGAAGACAACCAGCGTGGGTTGGAAAAAGCCATTGAAGAAGAACTGCCTGAAATTGAATTTCCGCGCATCCTGTTGGGAACTGATCCCAAGACGGGCAGCGCCCTGGTCCTGCGCATCGGGCGCAACTATGTCTATGTGCAAGTTGAAGGGGACAAGGACCGCAGTGCTACCTTGCCCGTGGATTTGCTCATTGACGAGTTGAATCCAGAGAAGGCTCTGGAATTGATCGTGGCCCGGGACAAGAGCAAGGAACCGATTGGCCAGCATCCTGAGACCGGTCAAAACATCTACTCACTTTCAGGACCTTTTGGGCCTTACCTGCAGCTGGGAGAGCAGGAAGGCGATAAAAAGCCCAAGCGCATCAGTCTGGGCAAAGGCACGGACCAGAGCAAAGTGGATATGGAATTCGCCCTGCGACTGCTGAGCCTGCCCCGGGAAATTGGCATTGATCCTGAAACCGAGAAACCCGTGCGAGCGGGACTGGGTCGGTTCGGACCCTATGTGGAACTCAACCGGGTTTTTGTCAGCGTCGATTCGGTGGATACTCTTTTCACTATTGGCCTGGAAGACGCCATGGAAAGAATCCGCAACAAGAACAAGAAAACCGTGCTCAAGGAGATCGGAAACCATCCGGAAACCGGTGAGCCTCTGCAGGTTCTGAAAGGGCGCTACGGTCCTTATATTTCCCACCAAAAAGTCAACGCCACCATTGGCAAAGGGCGTGATCCCCAGGATGTGACCCTGGAAGACGCCTTGGTTCTGCTCAAGGAAGCCGCCTCCCGAAAAGGGAAGAAAAAGACCTCGAAGAAGAAGGTCAAGAAGAAGGCCGCGAAGAAAAAAACGACCAAGAATAAAGTCACCAAAAAGAAACCCACCAAGAAAAAGGTGAGTAAGAAGGCCACGCCAGCCAAAGGGGAGACTGAGTAGTGAAAGCTGCGGTCACTGTGGTTGGGGCCGGATTGGCTGGGTGCGAAGCGGCTTTGCAATTGGCTCGCTGGGGATTGTCGGTTCGATTGTTGGAAATGCGGCCGGAGCGTGCAACCGCAGCGCATCAAACCGGGGACCTTGCGGAAATTGTCTGCAGCAATTCCTTGAAAAGTACTGTCTTGTCCACGTCCTCCGGTCTGCTCAAAAAAGAACTGGACCTGCTGGGCTGCCGATTGTTGGATTGCGCCCGGGCAGCATCGGTGCCCGCCGGGGCTGCCCTTGCCGTGGACAAAGCTGAATTCAGTAAAATCGTGAGCCAGGCTATTGATCAGGAGCCCCTGGTCAACCTTGAGGTGGGTCATCTGGGTGAACTTCCCGTCATCGAAAACCATTATTATCTGCTGGCCACCGGGCCCTTGACTTCGGAAGAAATGGTGGAGGAACTGGGACGCCTGACCGGCCGTCCTGCCCTTCATTTCTTTGATGCAATTGCGCCCACCGTCACTGCTGACAGCCTGGATACTGACATTCTCTTCCGAGCGGCTCGTTACGGCAAAGGTGACAGTGATTACTGGAATTCTCCCCTCAACGAAGAAGAATACGAAACCCTTTACGGTGATCTCATCTCGTCAGAGAAGGCCGATGTCCACGAGTTTGATCGGGCCGACCTGTTTGACGGTTGCCAGCCCATCGAGGAGATTGCCGCCAGCGGCCCCAAATCCATGGCCTTTGGACCATTGCGTCCAGTGGGGTTGCATGACCCGCGCACTGGAAATCGTCCCCACGCGGTGATCCAGCTGCGACAGGAAAACCTTGAAGGCACCTTGTTCGGACTGGTAGGCTTTCAGACACGGTTGAAATTTGGCGAACAGAAAAGAGTCTTCCGCAAAATCCCCGGCTTGGCCAATGCCGAATTTGTTCGCTATGGTCAAATGCATCGAAATTTTTATCTGGATACACCCCGTAGCCTGCAAAGGGACTTTTCCCTGCCGGATCGTCCGGATGTATTTGTGGCTGGCCAAATGACCGGTGTCGAAGGTTATGTGGAAAGCATCGCTTCAGGATTGTTGAGCGCTTTCAAACTTGCTGCCAGGGAATCTTCCCGCACCTTGTCGCCCTTGCCGGCCGAAACCCTGATGGGTGGACTGCTCAGTCGTTTTCTTTTCGACAAGACCAGTGCTGAATTTTCCCCCATGAATGCCAATTTTGGACTTTTGCCCGATCTTGAAGACAGAGTTCGTGGCAAGAAAGCACGCAAAGAGGCCAAAGCAGAACGAGCTGTGATGGCCCTGCAGGGTTGGTTGGAAGCCAATCCCTTACCCTGAAACATCTGCCTGATTCCCCTGGGAGGATGTGGTGTTCAAACAAGTCCTGGAACCCTATCTCCAGCACCTGGATATTGAACAGGGGATGAGTCCCCATACTATTGAAGCCTATGGCCGGGATGTTTCTTCATTTCTGGAAACGGCCTGTGCATTTGGCATCCTGAAATTGCCCGTGGAACCCAGCCAGCTGGTTCGATTGGAAGATCAGAGAGGATTGCTCAGAGGACACTTGGCCCTTTTGCGGAAGCTGGACCGGCAGCTATCCACTCTGGACCGGCATCTTGCTGCCATCCGTTCGTTTTACAAGTATCTGTTGGTCACCCATGTGCTTGAGAATGTGCCTGACAACTTGCGCACTGGCAGAGGCGGTCGCAGAAGAACTCTACCCAAAGACCTGACCATTGAGTTGACTGAACAAATGCTGGATCAGCCGAATCTTTCAACCCTGCGGGGCCGGCGGGATCGTTCCATGCTGGAAATGATTTATGGCCTGGGTTTGCGGCTGGCTGAATTGGTGAGCCTGGACCTGGGCCGGATTGATTGGGTTTCGGGAAGGGTGCGGGTTTTGGGCAAAGGCAACAGAGAAAGAATTTTACCTTTGGCGGGATGCGCCAAAATGGCTTTGGGTGATTATCTTGAGCTGAACCTGAAACCGGAAACCTGGCAACGTTTCCAAAGCGGAAGCCTCGCCGAAGACGAATTGAAACAACCTGTTTTTGAAGGTCGCCCAGGGCACCGCATCGCCCATCGAACCGTGCAAAGCCGGGTGGCCGTTTATGCTGGGGAACTGGCGGGAGTCAGCGGCGTATCACCCCATACCCTGCGCCACTGTTTCGCCACTCATTTGCTGGAAGGTGGAGCTGGCATCAGGGTTGTCCAGGAGCTTCTGGGGCATCAAAACCTTTCGACCACTCAAATCTACACTCACCTGAGCCGGGGACGCATCAAGGAGAGTTTCTTGAAGGCACACCCCAGGGCCAGAATACAAAACAAGGACAGAAAACAGAATAAACGGGAGAATGAAAAATGAAGGTACGCTCAACAACAGTTTTGGCTGTGTTGCGGAATGGCGTTGGCGCCATCGGCAGCGATGGTCAGGTCACTCTTGGAAACACCGTAGCCAAAAACGGCGCGGTGAAGGTCCGGCCGTTGTTTGAAGGTAAAGTTCTGGTTGGTTTTGCCGGTGGCGCCGCCGATGCTTTCACCCTTTTTGAAAAATTCGAGGGCCACCTGGAACGTTACCGAGGACACTTGAAACGGGCCACTGTGGAGATGGCTCGGGAATGGCGCAATGACAAATTCCTGCGTCGACTGGAAGCCATGATGATCGTCATGGACAGCAATGACATCTACACGGTGTCGGGCAATGGCGACATTATTGAGTCAGATGATAACGTAGCCGCCATCGGCTCAGGTGGTCCTTATGCCATGGCTGCCGGCCGAGCTCTGGTGGATAACACCGAACTTGGTGCGGAAGATATTTGCCGCAAGAGCTTGATGATCGCCGGCAACATCTGCATTTACACCAATACCAATATCACTGTTCTGACAGCGGAAAAAGACGAGGAAAAGAACTCATGAGGATCAAACAAATAGAGACCCGAGCCATGTGGACCTGCCCCGAAGTGGTGGAGATGCTGGATCGTTATATCATCGGACAGAATGATGCCAAGAAAGCTGTGGCCATTGCCCTGCGCAATCGCTGGCGGCGCATGCAGCTGCCCGAAGACATCCGCGGTGAAGTGGTGCCCAACAACATCATCCTCATCGGCCCCACCGGTGTGGGGAAAACCGAAATCGCCCGCCGACTTTCGCAAATGGCGGATCTTCCTTTCTTGAAAGTGGAAGCCAGCAAATTCACGGAAAAAGGTTATGTGGGCCGGGATGTGGACAGCATGGTGCGCGACCTGCTGGAAAACAGCATTGCCCTGGTCCGGCGCAATGCCGAAGAAAGACACCGGGAAGATATTGACCGCGCCGTGGAGGATAAACTGGTGTCCATTCTTTTCCCGCCCCTGGCAGGAATTGATGAAGACCCCGAGCGCAAGGCGCGATGGAAGCGCAGTGAAGACAAAATCCGGACCCAGTTGCGGGAGAAGGTGCTGGAGGATAGAAACATCTCCGTTCAAACCGAGCAGTCGTCGATGCCCATCGCCAATATTTTCTCCTCTGCAGGTGAAGAATTCGATGCCTCGTTCGGCGAAAGCATCAAAGGGATGTTCCCCAAAAAGAAATCCACCAAAAAAGTAACCGTTTCCAAAGCCCGACGCCTTTTGCTGGACCAGGAAGCTGAGGCCCGGTTGGACATGGATCAAATCATCACCGAAGCCATCAACCTGGTTGAAAACGGAGGCATCATCTTTTTGGATGAAATCGACAAGATTGCCGGTGGTGGCGGAGGCAGTGGCCCCAATGTCAGTCGTGAAGGTGTGCAACGGGACCTTTTGCCCATTGTAGAAGGCTCCGCCGTCAGCACCAAGCACGGTCCCGTGAAAACCGACCACATCCTGTTCATCGCCGCCGGGGCTTTTCACATGACCAAGCCCAGCGACCTGATCCCCGAGCTTCAGGGAAGATTCCCCATTCGGGTTGAACTGCAAAGCCTCACCGAAGAAGATTTTCTCTGCATCCTGAGGGACACCGAAGGCAGCCTGACCAAGCAGTACATTGCTCTTCTGGGCGTGGACGGTTGCACGCTCAGCTTCACCGAGGACGCCCTGGAAGAATTGGCCCGACTGACAGCCGAGCTGAACAAGCGCATGGAAAACATCGGGGCCCGGCGGCTGCAAACCATCCTGGCTCAGCTGCTGGACGACCTGCTTTTCGAGGTGCCGGTGACCAAAACAGGCACTGTAACGGTGGACAAGAAATTTGTTGTGGAGCGCCTGACTGGTATCATCCAGGATGAAGATCTTTCGCGGTACATTCTTTGAGTGGACAGGCCCGTTTTAAGGGCTAGATTTGCTCAGATGGAAAATTTGCACCTGAAATTTGTGACCCTGACCCGGAGGATTGGAAGTGTCAAACAAGATGGATTTCCTGGCGATCGACAACCACAGCTACGCCGAATTGCGTGGCATTCTCGATTTGGCCAAGGAGCAAAAGCCCCTGGCTCGCCAACACAAATTGCCGCACACCCATACCAACCACGTGCTGGCCTGCGTTTTTGCCAAGCCCAGCCTGCGCACCAGAGTGAGTTTTGAAGTTGCCATGCGGCAACTCGGTGGCGAATCCCTCTTCATCACCGACAAGGAAATCGGCATGGGAACCCGGGAGTCGGTGTACGATGTGGCCAAGGTCATGAGCCGCTTTGCCGATGCCATCATGATCCGTTGGTTTGACGATAACGAAGTAAAAGAGCTGGCCAAGCATGCCAGTGTGCCGGTGATCAACGGCCTGACGGACCTGACTCATCCCTGCCAGGTCATGGCCGACATCCTGACCATCGAAGAGCACCTGGGCACCATTGAAGGCAAGAATGTGGTGATGGTGGGAGATGGCAACAACCTGGCCAACAGCTGGCTCAACGCCGCCATGCGTTTCCCCTTCAACT
>JAUUYW010000583.1 GCA_030590265.1 Candidatus Krumholzibacteriia bacterium | reverse complement strand
TGGGTTTAACCAGAGTTTGCTCTCTGATGTGATCCATGAGCTTCCAAAGCTTCTTCACCTGCAATGGCTTGGTCAGGTACGCATCCATGCCGGCAGCCAGACAGCGTTCACGATCTTCGGCCGAAGCGTGGGCAGTCAGAGCAATGATTGGCAGCCTATCTCCTGTTTCCAACTCTGCCAAGCGAATGTTTTTAGTGGCCTGCAAACCGTCCATTTCTGGCATCTGGACATCCATCAGCACAAAATCAAAAGCCTCATTGTTAACGGCTTCAACGCCCAGAAGCCCGTTCTCGGCCACGACCACCCGGTGTCCCCGTTTTTCCAGCAGACGCTGCACATAGCGGCTGTTGACCAAGTTGTCTTCAACCACCAGCACCTGCATGGAGTTTTTGGACAGGATCTGTTGTTCCTGAGATTCGGTATTCTCCCCAGTCACAGTGATTTCCTTCAGGGCCTCGGCTGTGAATGAAAAATGGAAGACACTGCCTTTGCCCAAAACACTCTCGACCCACAGCCCCCCACCCATGATGCGCAACAACGACCGGCATATTGCCAGGCCCAATCCCGTGCCGCCATAGCGTCTCACGAAACTGTTGTCAGCCTGGGCAAAGGTGCCAAAGATGGTTCCCAGTTTATCTTCCGGGATGCCGATGCCCGAGTCCACCACCTGCCCACTGATTTCCCAATGACCAGGCTCGGTTTCCCGACCATCCATCTTGATGGATATTTCACCTTCAGAAGTGAATTTGATGGCATTGCCCACCAGGTTGTTGAGTACCTGGGTGAGACGAGTCTTGTCCAGGACAAAACACTTGGGCAGGGTTTCGGCGAGCTCCCATTTCACCGGCACCATGACCTTGTTAGTGGCCCGCACCAGGGACTCAACAATTTCGTTTACCAAAGGCCCCAGCTCGGTCTCCACCGGACTGAGTTCCAGTTGCCCGGCTTCGATGCGGGAAAAATCCAGGATATCATCGACCAGGGCCAGCAGATTTTTCCCCGAAAACCTCGCCAGCTCAAGATATTCTCTTTGTTCGTTGTCGAGATCGGTGGCCAAAGCCAGGTCGGTCATGCCCAGGATGCCGTTGATGGGAGTGCGAATTTCGTGGCTCATGTTTGCCAGAAACAATCCCTTTGCCTCGTTGGCAACTTCAGCTTCACTGGTGGCAGCGGCCAGTTCACGACCTTGTTTTTCCAACAAATCGGCCCGGGCGGCTTCTGCAAGATAGTGCTTGTTTTGGATGCGAGCCTGAGCCAAACAGTAAACCAGGTAAAGGACCAACATGAGCGTAATCTGCAAATTTTGGGGACCATCGGAGAGAAAAAGAACAATTGCGGGTCCACCCACAATCAGCGCCAAATAAGGAATAATGGTGCGGGAATCGGAACTCAAGGCACTGATTCCCCCGGAGGCCAACCCGGTGGTGACAATCAGGGTCAAGGTCATTTCCCAGCCAAACCCAAAATTTCCCATGACCAAAAGCACAAATGCGAGCCAATTGAGTGCAAAACCGAGAGTGGCTATCTGGTAGGAATC
>JAUUYW010000407.1 GCA_030590265.1 Candidatus Krumholzibacteriia bacterium | reverse complement strand
GGGATCATGCGCAGGCTGGACACGCCCTTGATCTCGATGCGCGTGCCTCCCGTCACCGAAACGTTGACGTCCTGGCGGGCGGCCCCGCTGCCGGTGCGCACCAGGCCGCTGACCCGGCTCAGGTGACGGATGATCTGCCCCACGGCCATGGCCTCTTCGGGCGTCTTCATGTCGGGATCAGTTACGGTTTCGATCAGCGGCATACCCAAACGGTCGGTGCGGTAGGTCCGCAGGTGGCCCTTGTCGCTGACTTCGCGGCAGGAATCCTCTTCGATACTCAACTGGCGGATGTGGACGGTGCGGTCCCGAAAAGGGATGTCGCCGTCGGTCCCGATGATAGCCGTGCGCTGGAATCCCGTGGGAATACTGCCGTCCAGATATTGCTTGCGGGTGATGTGGACCTCGCCCACGACGTTGCAGCCAAGCATCATGGTGATGGCGATGCTGCGGTCCAGGGCTTCGTCGTTGATTTCGAACGGGGGTGCGTCATCCATCTCGTAGGTACAAACGGTATCGCGATTGAGAAGGTAAACGATTTCCTTGCGCGTCTTGAACTCCATCAGGGCCGTGCCGTCGTATTCACCCATTTCCGAAAGGGTGGGTCGCATGTGCCGCAAAACTTCCGCATGATGCACGCTGCTGTTGTAGCGACCGGCCGGACAGCGGCAAAAGAGTTTGCGCTTGGTGAGCAGCTGCTGGTGCACTTCCAGGCCCACCATGAAGCCCAGTTCGGCGTAGTCATCGGTTGTCAATTGCCCGAACAGGGGCAGGGGAGTCAGCAGCCAAGGATCAGAAAGGGTCTGGGGATTATCCATGGAACGGCACCTGGTGTTTTCGGAAGAACCCGGAGTCATGGTTTTGCGCTTCGAGGGCGACAAACCGAGGTTTGGAACCGGACGAACATAGGATTTTTGGGTGGAAAAGGCCAGCACTGATCAACACCCTTTAAAAGTTAGCAAAACCCGGGTAAATGGGTCTGGTAAGGCAACTTCAGTTGTGGCCGGAAAGGTCTCCAAAACCGTGGAATATGGAGGGGAAAGGCGGATCGGGCTGCATCCACAGGTTTTAGGGTTGACGTTTCTTTAACACGGAACTATTGTACAATGACAAATTCATAACAATTTCAGCTAACTTTAAGCCAATGTGGTTAAAAGTTTAACAACTAGTCGGAGGCATTGAATTGAGGAAGCAAAAAAAGGGCTGCGATGTACCGGACGCAACAATTCAACGCCTCCCCTTGTATCTTGAAAAACTGAAGCTGTTGCAGGCCATCGGGGTTGAGGATGTGTCCTCACGCCAGCTGGCTGAATCCCTGGACATCAAAGCCAGCCAATTGCGGCATGATTTCCATTATTTTGGTGGTTTCAGCCGTCCAGGTCGTCCGTATCAGGTTGCCAAACTTGTACCGGCCCTGGAAACCATTATCGGTATTGCAGTACCCGTACCAACGGCCATCGTTGGTGCTGGTCATTTGGGACAGGCTTTGGCCAACTACCAGAATCTGGATCTTCAGGGTTTTCCAGTTCGTGGTATTTTTGATGTGAATCCCAAATTGATCGGCCTGGATTTCCGCGGCACCGTTGTTCAGGATATGGACGAGATGGAAGAGGTCATCAAGAGGGAAAAAATTAAAATAGCCATCCTGACCGTGCCTTCGGTTCATGCTCAGGCAGTGGGTGATCGCCTGGTGGCAGCCGGGATTGTGGGGATTTTCAATTTTGCTCCTACTGATTTGAAAGTTCCCGATACGGTGGCTGTGCGGAATGAGCGGCTGGCGGTGGGGATTATGTCGTTGAGTTTTAAGGTCAAATGCATTCTGGAGAATAAGGAAAAGATGGAGGATGCCGAGGGTTTGTAGGTGAAGGAATTGACCTGATGCAATATTGACCGGCCGCTTTTTGCGGCCGGTTTTTCAATTTGTGGTGTGGATGTTCCAGATGTGGTAGTATCAACGAGAAATTTTTGGTCGGCTTTATTTACCAAGTCGCCAAGTGATTTGCTCGAATGGAGGGAAATTATGAGTCGCCAGTTACTGATTTCTTGGTTGATGATTGCGTTAATTGTTTCGGTTTCCTCAGCTTCTATTGATCTGGGTCCAATGCCCGAAGATACCAAGAACAACCACCACGTCGGACTAAATCCAGGCACCCCGGACGGTAGGGAAGGTGGAGAAGATATTGCCACGGCCGTAATCATCGGCGCTCTGCCATTTGAGGACACCGGTAATACTTCCGACAATAATAATGATTACGATGCCGTTTGTCCCTATACCGGCAGCACGGCTCCTGATGTCGTATATTCTTACACTCCCACTGCTGACGAATTTATCCAGGTGGACCTATGTGGTTCGGGATACGACACCAAGACATACATCTTCGACAGCGCCATGAACGTCGTCGCCTGCAACGACGATGCCTACTTTGATGATATTTGTGGTGAATACGTCTCCCTGATCGAATACGCGGCCCTGATCGCTGGTGAGACTTACTATATCATCATAGACGGTTATGGTGCAGATGCGGGGGATTACGTGCTGGACGTGGCGACCTTTATTCCTCCTCCTCCCTGCATCCTCGACTGCGACGACGATGAAGGTGAACCTGAAATTGTTGATGGTTACGAAGATTCGTTTAACAACGGTTGCAGTGGAAGTGAATTTGGCAACAATTGGTCCCAATTCGTTGGTGATGGCATGGGGGAATTAATTCATGGGGGCCAATCTGGTTGGTACATCATTTCCAGTGGTGGAAACTCTCGCGACACTGATTGGTACACGATGATTGTTGGTCCCAACGGCCTTGTGGAGTGGACATTAGATGCCGAACAAGAGACCTATGGCTTTCTGCTGGGCCCCACCGATTGCGCCTCTGTTGCTGTTGTCGAAAGCATCCTTGTTGGCCCCTGTTCACCCCTGACAATGACCTTCGAGGGCACTCCTGGTGAAGTCATGTGGCTGTGGGTTGGCCCAAGTACCTTTGAGCCTCCTGCTGGCTTTGTTGGCCAGGAGTACATGTACCTGAGTCACTTTACTGGTCTCATGGAAGGCACTGTTGCCACCGAAAAAATTACTTTTGAGGGGATCAAGAGCCTTTATCGGTGAGAAGAATTGAAGTGATCAAAATAAATATGGGGGCCAACAAAATCCTGGCCCCCATTTGTTTTTTGTCAAGTAAGGTGCAACAACATTCCATCAACAATCACCACCGAATCAAATTTGCCCCCCAAGTGAACCCCGATCCAAACGCCACAGTGACAACCAGATCACCCTCTTTCAACCGGCCCTCCCGCTCAGCTTCAGCCAAAGCAATGGGAATGGTAGCAGCAGTGGTATTGC
>JAUUYW010000258.1 GCA_030590265.1 Candidatus Krumholzibacteriia bacterium | reverse complement strand
CCCACCCACTGGCTATCCATCATGTGGCGGTGGATTTTTCCCACGACAGGAATTCCGGCACAATCAAAGCGACTTGTGAAGTGGGAGCAGTGGAAAGAACCGGTGTGGAAATGGAAGCCATGACCGGTGCCTCTGTGGCCGCCTTGACGATTTACGACATGTGCAAAGGACTGGACAAAGGTATCACAATCGGGCCGGTCCAATTGCAGTACAAAAGTGGTGGCAAGAGTGGAGTTTATAGTCGAAAGGATGGGGGCGAATGAGTCATCACCACAAATTCCAGCCCCTGCGCTGTGCGGTTCTGGTGCTCAGCGACAAAGGTTCCAAAGGATTGCGGGAGGATCTCAGTGGGCCTGCTTTGGTGAAGTTTCTGGAACAAGCTGGTCATGTGGAAATTGTATTGGACCTGCTGCCCGATGAAGAGGAACTCATCAGCCAACGTTTGATTCAGTGGGCGGATGAAGATCGCTACGATCTTATTCTGACCTGCGGTGGCACTGGGGTTTCGCCGCGCGATGTGACTCCCGAGGCCACTGTGGCCATCCTGCATCGCCAAATGCCGGGCTTCGGCGAACGCATGCGTGCCATCAGCATGGAAAAATCACCCCACGCCATTGTCAGCAGGGCTTTGGCCGGTACCAGGGCCGGCTCTCTGATCATCAACCTGCCGGGCAGCCCAAGGGCAGCTTTGGAAAATCTGGAGGCTGTGTGGCCGGCGGTGGGTCATCTGGTGGCAAAACTGCAGGGAGATCAGACGGACTGCGGCACAGGTTGATTGTTTTGTTGATTGTTATGATGGCCATTTTGGGGGATTTTTTGCTGGTATTCTTCAGGCGCCCACAGAGCCATTGTTTCCCGCATTTTTCGCGGATTAATGGGTTTGGTCAGAAAGTCATCCATTCCTTTTTCCAGGCACAATTCCCGGTAACCTTCCAGGGCATGGGCGGTCAGGGCAATAATGGGAATGTGGTTGCCGGTTCCTTCTTCTTCCTGTCTGATTTGCACGGTGGCATCGAATCCATCCATCACCGGCATCTGAACATCCATGAGCACCAGGTCGTAAGAGTTGTTTTGCCAGGCTTCCACTGCCAGGGCCCCGTCAAGAACCCATGCCACCTTGATATTTAATTTTTCCAGAAGTCGGGTGGCAAGTTTGGCGTTGACGTTGTTGTCCTCGGCCAACAAAACCCTCAAGCCGTCCAGCGATATCGTGTGGTTCTTGCTGGTATCCTTGTCTGTGGATTTGCTTTCATCAGATGCGGCTTCCAGGTTCAGAAGAATGGCAAAAGTGCTGCCTTGACCTTCAACGCTGGTCAGGGTTATGGCTCCTCCCATCAATTCCACAAGTTTGCTGGAAATGGCCAAGCCCAGACCGGTGCCCCCAAATTTGCGGGTGGTGGAACCATCAGCCTGGCTGAAGGACTGGAAAATGGAGGCCTGGGCTTCTTCGGGGATGCCGATTCCCGTATCGTCAACTTTCAACATCAAAGAACAGAGGTTGCCCGAATGGCCCATCATTTCAGCGCTGAGGGTGATTTTCCCGTTTTCAGTAAATTTGATGGAGTTGCCCGCCAGGTTGGTCAGGATCTGCCATATTCGGTGGGAGTCACCGTTCAATAGGCTGGGGATATTGTCATCATATTCCAAAATCAGCTCATTGCCCCGACTGTCCGCCGAAATGCGAAGAGGATGAATGGCTTTTTCCAAGACATTTTGCAAAGAGAAAGGAGCCGATTCAAGCTCGAGGCCACCCGCTTCGATTTTAGAGAAATCCAGGATTTCATTGATGATGGTCAACAGGGTGTCACCAGAGGATTTGACATCCTCCATGAAATCCCGTTGCTGTTCGTCCAGATCGGATTCCAGCACGAGCCGGGTCAAGCCGATGATGCCGTTCATGGGGGTGCGGATTTCATGGCTCATGTTGGCCAGGAAATCGCCTTTGGCCTTTACGGCCAGTTCGGCTTTGGCACTGGCTTCTTCGAGGGATTTGGCCCGAAGTTTGAGTTGATGCTGGGCCCGTAGTCCCGACCAGAATTCCTTATGAAAGTAACGTCCCAAAATGAGGACTTGAGCCAGGTATATTATGATCAATAAGGATAGAGCTTGAACCCGGCCTTCCCCGAAAATTATCAATGTGGGTATGGCGGGTCCCAGGATTCCCAACTGGAATGCACGCAATATTCCTATTCGAGCGGACATGCTGCTGGTGGCTCCAGCGGAAATTCCACACAAACTCAGGAGGCAAATGATCAAGTCCCATCCAGCACCCGATTGGAAGAATACCAAGGGAAAGACGGCGCCCAGGGCCAAAACTGGAATCATGACCAGAATACTAAACTGTTTCAACCAGCGGCCAGGATTCTGGTCATGGATGGAATCGAATCTATGAGCGTGCCTGGTACGCAAAAATCCAACCACAAGGAAAAGAACAAGATAGGCCAGGGTTTGGTATGGGGCATATTTGTGCAGGTCGGTGATGAGAGCAACGATAATGGTGACTGGTAAATAGACAAAGGAAACGCGCAAAGAGCGTTTGGCCAGCTCGGCATTGGCCAATCGGTTCAATTCGGGTATATGATGGTCGGCTGACTTTTTGGCCTTGGCCATGGGCATCCTCTGCTGATGTCGGGCAATGAACCACAAAACCTTCGCCAGAGGGTGAAAGTCTTGGTCCCCAATACATCGGCAAGGAAATCCTTAACCTTGAGTATGTTATTCCTGGTGGTTGGAGCTGGGCCGACCCACATGATCGTAATCAGGACCATCAAGTCCACGATTGATCCGGTCCACCAGTTCGGATTGATCAATATTGCTGCGCCAGAACCCGCTGAGACGCGCCAGTTGAATGCCACCATAGAAAAGCCCCAGCACCAGAACGGCAAACACCACCGGCCGCACCTTGCGTTGCCAGAATCGTGGTGTGCTCACTTGCAGGGCATCCCCTTCGGGACAATTCTCCACGCACTCCAGGCAACCGGTGCATTCCACGGAGTGGACGATGGTTTTCAAGTCCACCGCCAGAAACGAGGGACAGACGGCGGCACATTTTCCACAACTGGTGCAATCGGCTGGGCTACGTTTGACTTTGGTGAGGGAAAACAGTGAAACCATGCCGATCAAGGCTCCATAGGGACACAGATATCGGCACCAGAAATATGGCAATACGAAAGAAAGCACCGTCAAAATGGAAATGGTCCAAAGGGAAGTGGGTGATAAGTGGGCGAAGAAATACAGCATCTTGATGTCTGCCACTTTGTTGTAGGGCGTCACCAAAAACGCACTGATTTCATTTGAAGTCATGGTGACGAAGATGGCGTAACCAAAGAACAGCAGGAGCAAATATTTCAGGCTCATCAAAGGATAGTCGAGCCATGAGGGCAGCTTCAAACGACGACCAAAAACCCGGTGGGAGAGACGCGCCAGAAATTCGGCAAAGGTGCCCACAGGGCAGAGCCAGGAACAAAAAGCCTTCTTCAAAAGCAGTCCGGTCAGCAGAATCAAACAAAGCAAAACCAGGCCGGCGGGATGCACCCGGGAGAACTCTCCACTTTCAAACCAGTGACGGAGACTGATCAAGGCACTGATGGGCAGGAAGCCTTCCACACCCGGTGGGCGAGTGCCGGTGGTGATGCCGTTTTCCAAACCCTGGACCCAGGTGATAAACTGCCAGCCAATGAGCAGAATTGTTCCGATACTCAATAATTGCACCGCAGTGCGCAGGCGAAAGGGTGGCCGGGGGCGGGATTGGAAGACTAGCCGTCTTCGTTTGGCGGCTGTCTGGCGCTCTTCGGGAGTGCGTTTGCGGAACACGTTTATCTCCAGCGGGAAAGCCCGCATTTTGAAACCGGAATCTGTTGAATAGGTCGGAAATCTTCTCCTGTGTGTTGCAAAAATAACAGGCCCCAATTGACCCCGCAAATTATAATGTGGATAAAATGATCCGGTTTGTCACCAAGGTGTCACCGAAGGCGTCATCTTGGCTTCCATTGTCAGAATTCCGGGTTGAACTTGCATCCTGGAGTTGCATTTCCCACTATTGGGACTTCACCAGTTGAGTATTGGGATTCGAATCGAAGCCGGGAAAATAGAAATGAAAGTCAGCCTGCTTTCCGAAGACGACAGGACCTGGGTCAAAGAGCGCACCGAATTGCTTTTCGGTGGGGAGTTTGTCGTCTCCCGCAACGAAGTGCACGATCCCCACAAACTCCCCGGTTTTATTGTCACCCTGGGCCCCGAACGTCTGGGCGTTGCCACTTACCACATCATGGATGATGTGTGCGAGTTGGTGACCATTGACAGCTTGAGTCAGTTCTCCGGGGTGGGAACCATGCTGTTGGAAAAAGTGGAAGAAACCGCCCTGGCTTTGGGCTGCACCAAAATGTGGGTCATCGCACCCAACGACAACCTCGATGCCCACCGTTTTTTCCAGCGCCGCGGTTTTGTCCTGACCAATGTGAGAATTGGCGGCATGACCAAGATCCGGTTGCTCAAGCCAAGCATTCCCCGCATTGGTTATTACGGCATACCGGTGCGCGATGAGTTTGATTTCGAAAAAACTCTTGAGGCCGCAGACTAGTCTTTCCGTCGGTTGGAAGAGTACGACCCCACCAAACGTGAAATCAACACGGCAATAAACAGGGTTCCGGTTACGGATTCAAGAATAGCCAGGGATCTGGCTATGGAAGCCACTGGCAGAATATCTCCATACCCCAGAGTGGTCAGGGTCACAAAGCTGAAATAGGTGAGTTGATCCATCAGGGACGCTCCGTTAGGCACAGCATTGAAGACAAAGGAGTCTGGGATCACCACTGCCACTGGGATATAAAGAAGTGCCCAGAATGTGCCCAGCAAGATATAGGTGCACATGGCCAGGATAATGGTCTCTGCGGTGATTTTCACCGCTTTGAAAATCTGTATCATCATCAGTCTTATCACATGGACATAAAGGGCAAGGACAAGCAAATAGGCTGTCCAGGTGATGTTGGAATATCCACTGCCGTGGCTGATAGTCAGGAGGATGGTGGCAGGGATGCCAAGGCCAAGGCCCACTACCAAATGAGACCGGCAATCAGCCACCATGAAAATGACCGCGAAGATGAGCCCCACTTGTACCAACAAGGAAATTATGGGGAAACTCTGATCCAGGGGCTGCAGGACGATTTGCAGGAAGAGAGCAGCCAGGAGAGTCAGGGCCCGGTTGCTATTGGCGATGCGGAAAAGGAACAACTTGGGAGTTCTGCCTGGGTTCAAATAGTTGTCTTTTTGTG
>JAUUYW010000488.1 GCA_030590265.1 Candidatus Krumholzibacteriia bacterium | reverse complement strand
TGTGGAATTGGTGGCAACTCAACGGAACGCCGGCTCCCTATTTCGACAATGTCCGGGTCACGGCCGTGGACACCTATGGTCCCATGGTCACTGTTTGGGATGTGGATTTGGCCACCGACGCCTTCCCCGCCGCTGGCTTTTTGGACCCCGAAAACCTGGCCAACCACAGCGTGCGTTTTGATTCTGGACGGAATGTGGACGGATCGGGTGGTAATTTTCGGGCCCAGGATTTCCTCAAAGCAACCATTTCAGTCAGGGGTGATGGCCAAGACCTGCAAACGCCCAAAATGCACTATCGCCTGATTCCAAACCCGGTGTTCAATTCGGTGCGAACTTCCGGATTGCCCAATGTTGGGTATGTCGAAGGCCATCCAATCGCCAACCCACCCCAGTTCCGATTTGACCTGCCTGACACTGGGTTTTTCTACCCCGGCGACATCATCCACTATTACTTCTCGGCCACTCAGGAAACTTCCGATGGAATGAATGAAACAGTCCTTGTACCAGCCGATACAACAGGTTTCTCCCAGAACCCGTGGGGAGCCAACTCCCAAAGTCCCGGTTTGGAAACATACCAGGAAAGCTTCATTGTTCGAGGATTGCCGAACATCAATGCGGGATTCACCCAACCGTCCATTCTTATTTGGGATGATGCTTGTGACCCTGATTTCACAAAGGCCTTGCGACACGACCTGAACCAGGCCCAGGCCTGGTCGCATCATGGCGGCTTCGACTTGTATCGACGCCAGTCCAAAAACAGCCAAATGCCTCTATCCTGGAGCGCAACGCCGGCGATCATGGCCTTATATGATGCGGTTTTCTACTTCAGCGGCAGCAATGAGCAGGACATCCTGGGGTCCTATGCATTTCTAACTTATCATAACCTTCAGCTGCTAACCCAATGGTTGGAGCAAAATGAAGGGCGAGGAATGTTCTTCAGTGGGGATCATGTCCTGGCCTATATGAACCGCTCGGCCGTTCCGCGGGCCTTTATTCACGACTATTTTGGAGTGGAATTTGTGCAGGAAGATTTGTCTCCCCTGATCAACGGTATGCATTCTCCGGAAGTCTTGAGCCTTGAACCCGGGCCCTACTCCATGGGCGACATCGACAACTGGTTTGTTTCAGGCTATTGCCCCGATTCGAGAATCATAACGGCTGTGCAACCCTTGCCTGGTGCGGTACGAATCGCTGAGTTCGCCAGCCCGAGTGGACAGGGCGGTGTATATCCCTACTCAGCCTTGACCGCTTATACCGGACCCAACCAAAGTCTGTCCTTCTCTATGCCGTATGATTTCCGCCGGATCATGCAACCTTCCGGCTGGGATGGCGACGGTGTGTCATTGAGAAGTCAGATTCTGATGCATCTGGCAGCGCCATTTATCGGGATTGAAATGCCTGTGGTCGACATGTCTCCAGTTCCAGACCCAACTGTGTTCTCCACCTCGGCCTATCCGAACCCATTCAACCCGGCGACAACCATCAACTTCAATCTGCCCCGCAATGGACATTTGAGCTTGAAGGTCTACAACCTGCGTGGGGAGTTGGTGCGCACTTTGATTGATGAGGTCCGTCTGGCCGGTCCTGGAAGAATCGCCTGGCGCGGAGATGACCAAGCCGGAAGCGCGGTTGCCTCAGGCGTCTATTTTTACAAACTGCACCTTGGGGAGGATGTGCTCACCGAAAAATTGTTGCTGATCAAATAGTTCTGATCCAGCCAAAAAGCATTGCCCCCTGGACACATCATTCAGGGGGCAATGGACTAACGAAAAGCCGGAATCCCCGTAATTTCAGCCCCGATGATGAGCGTGTGCACATCATGCGTGCCTTCATAAGTGATGACCGACTCCAGGTTGGCCATGTGGCGTCCCGGTGAAAACTCATCGGTGATTCCAGCGGCTCCCAAAATATCCCGGGCAGTGCGTGCACAATCCAGGGCCATGGCCACATTGTTGCGCTTGGCCATGGAGACGATGTGAACCGGGTTGATACCATCATCCTTCAGCCGCCCCATCTGCAAGCAAAGGCCTTGGGCCTTGGTAATCTCCGTCAGCATGTTTACCAGTTTCTGCTGAACCAGCTGGAACGAAGCAATGGGCTTGCCGAATTGTTCCCGTTCACCGGCGTATCGCAAAGCCGTGTCGTAACAATCAGCCGCCGCGCCCACCGCACCCCAGGCAATTCCATACCTGGCCTGGTTCAGGCAGTTCAAAGGAGCCTTCAAACCTTTGGCCTCGGGCAGACGATTGCTTTCGGGCACCCGCACCTCGTCGAAGACCAATTCACCGGTGTCACTGGCCCGCAAGCTGTACTTGCCGTGAATGACATTGGTGGAAAAACCCTCCATGCCACGTTCAACCAGGAAGCCACTGACGCCCTGGTCTGTTCGCGCCCAGACCACCGCAACATCGGCCACGTTGGCATTGGTGATCCAGAGTTTGCTGCCGTTGAGGATCCAATCGTCGCCATCACGCACGGCCCGGGTTTCCATCCCACCCGGATCCGATCCGTGATTCGCCTC
>JAUUYW010000172.1 GCA_030590265.1 Candidatus Krumholzibacteriia bacterium | reverse complement strand
GTCAGCAAATGATCATCCTGGGCCTGGATATAGAGAAACTGTTCACCGGCCGGAAACACTCCCTTGACGATGGTTTCGGCCAAAGGCGTTAGAAGGTAACGTTCGATGGCCCGCTTCAAGGGCCGAGCACCCAGGGTGGGACTGAAACCCTTGTCCAGCAGAAATTCCAGAGCCGAATCTTCCCAAACCATATCCCACCTGCGATTGCGCAATCCGCGGCGTTTTTGCAGGTCAAGCAACTCCTTGTCCAGGATCTCACCCATGACCTCCCGGGTGAAAGGCCTAAAGACAATCACCCGATCCAATCGGTTGAGAAACTCGGGACGGAAGGCGCGTTCCACGGCCCGGCCCACATCGGTGGCCCGGAATCCTTCGCTGTCCTGGTCGAAACCCAGGCCGATTCCCGTGGCCGCCTGCCCACCCAAATTCGAGGTGAGAATGATGATGGCGTGGCGGAAATCCGAGGTGCGGCCCATGGGGTCGGTCAGACGTCCGTCGTCGAACACCTGCAGGAACAAATCCCAAACTTTCGGATGAGCCTTCTCGAACTCGTCCAGCAGAATGACCGAAAAGGGTTGCTTGCGGATCTTGAGAGTCAACGATTGGCGATCGAGATTTTGCCCGTCGCCCACTAATCGTTCCAGGCTTTCAGGAGCTTGGAATTCGCTCATGTCGTAGCGCAGCAGCCGTTCTTCGGATCCGAACAGAAAGGTGGCGAGAGCCTTGGCGATTTCGGTCTTGCCGGTGCCTGTGGGCCCGGCAAACAGAAAGACGCCTTGGGGTCGAGACGGATCAGTCAACCCCGCCTTGAGCAAAGTGATGCGTTCGATGAGGCATTGCACGGCTTCGGGTTGGCCCAGAATGCGCTGGCCAAAAAATGTGCGCAGCTCTTCCGGATCCAGCATCTGCCTGTCGTCGAGAATTTGGCGCGGCAGACTGGTCATGACTGTCAGAGTGTTGATCAGATCATCCCGGGTTATCTGCGTCATTTCTTGGGAATTAACCCGCATCTGCTTGCGGGTCTGATCCAGAAACTCCATCAGGCAGCCTGGTGCCTCCCGATCCCGCAAATATTGCCGTGCCAAAAGCCAAGCTTCGTGCGCGGTGGCCTTGGGCAGAAGTGGAGGACCACCCTCAGGAGTGAGGGCCGCCGACCAAGAGGAGGCCAGTTCCAATGATACTGTCTCATCCAGGGGCTGAATTCGGCAAATTTCACAGGCAGTCAGCAACCGTGGCTGATCCTGCACCAGTTGTTCATAGGCCGTGACCGGCAACTCGCCGATGACGGTGATCTGACCTGATTCCAATTGGGGTAAAATGAGATCCAGAACGCTGCTGCGGGAAAACTGATGGGTTCCGACCCAACCAAGAGATTGAAAGTCCGGCACATACCACAGAACCTGCCGGCGGCCGCCCAATTGTTGCAAAAGCTCCTTGATCCGTTGCTCAAGATCACCGATGTACTTTTGGCCGGCGATCATGTCAGCCCCCGAGGCCTGGAAAACAATCCCGCCCTGGCTCATGAGTTGGCGAGCCACCAGGCGCATGATGGCGGTTTTCCCCACCCCCTGTTCGCCGGTCAGCAGCACAGAGCGGCGAGGGTTCTGCTCCAGAAATCGCAGAACATCCTTCACCTGATTATCGAGCTGGGTGTGGTCAATCACCAGCAATCCGGCGTCGGATTTGGCTTCCCAGATGCGGCCTATGGTTTGCAGGACCCTGTGGTCGACAAAAGTTGAGCGCCACTGATCGAGTTCGGTTTGCAGAGGGGCTATTGCCTCGACCAGGGCCGTCTCAAGGGCTGCTGTCAGGATTGTCTGCAATTCATCCGCTTTTTCAATATCCAGTTTTTGCAGGAGTGCACCAAAAGAGGGTTTTTCGCCCTCCTTCAGACGCTGCAGTACCACCGGGACGGTGATCTTGAAATTGAATTCGAGAAAAGGGCCTTCAAGTCCCCGGTACATGAAGATGAATTCACCGGTCAGGGAACGTTCGATGGGCGTATGCACCAACAGGGCTTTCATCACGAAAAACTTGTGCCAGGGCCCGCCTTGGTCGAACAATTTGAGCAAGGGGGCAACCAGCGCCGGGTCGGCGTCGCGCCGACTGACGGCCATGATACTCATCTGCCAAAGAGCCTCTGCTGGATTATCACTGACCTCCAGCAACTCCAGGTTGCTGAAACAAGGGACATCCAAAAATTTGATGCCTGCATTGAACTCCAGCTTGTCCAAAAGAGCAGCCGGGGAGCCCAGGTCTTCGATGTAGCTGTCAACCATGACCGCCTGGTTCTTGGCCAGCTGCAACTGGACTGCCTTGTCATATTTGGGTTCTGGAGAAGGCTGATTCAGTTTTGAAAAAAGGCGTTTGAAAAAATCACCGTTTGCCATTGGCTGGTCTCCATTCGGGACAGGGCCAGGTGGTTCAATAAAATTGAACTGATGGGGGAGATGTTATCACAGGTTGGGCTTTTTGTTACAGGAGAAACCGCCTCATTCGCCCCTGTATCCGAATACTGATCGGCCTCCACTATCAACTTGCTATTAAATTCCCCAACAACTAGAATCCACCTTGGAAGTAGGACTTACTTGTCCACTATTTGATTGCATGCCTTTTACCCCAGGCCAAACCAGGTTTGTTTTTGAACAATCCCGGCAACCACACACCATGACGAGTCGTTTTAAAAAAACTTTCTTCGTCCTGACGGTGCTCTTCTACATCCCCGTGAGCCTGAGTGTGTCTGCTTCCACCCTGGACTCGTGGCTCACCGCATTCCAGGGGAATTCCCAAAACCCCATCTGTGGCTGCAAAGAAGCATCCTGTTGCTGCGGTGCACCTTGCTGCGCCCCCAAGGAAGATAAAGCAGCTGAACCATCCTGTTGTGGCTCCTCCGAACCCGAGCAATCCTCACCGGAAGAAATACCCCTCAGTCTCCAATACGCCTGGAAGGCAACCTGCACCTGCGGCGGCAACCACGCTGACCATGGTGCTGTTTTGGCCGATCCCCAAAATTTTGTGCAATGCCGAGATAACGCCTTCTGGCTACCGGCCTTCTCCAAAAACTCTTCCTATGTCCGCCATTGGACCTCCCTGAAACCCACTCCCCCCGAGCAAGTCCCAAAATCCTTCCTTTTCAGCTGAAATCTGATATTTCCGACGGATTCTCATCCTGCGCATTGTTGTGCCGATGGGCGGTCCGTTGTATATGAAATCATCTCTTAAAGGAATGGAAATGAAGTGAAACACATTGCTATAAACCCCCTGGGGGTTCCAGGCAACTGGTTGTGCTTTTTCCTGCTTGCAACCTGTCTTGCAGTTGCCGGGTTGGCTTTCGCTGAAGATGAAGCGACGGTTGCCAAAACCGATACCCTGGTCGTCGTGGGTATCCAGGAGGCCATGGGTGAATACAATCGCCCCGTCAACGAAGGCGACATGATTGCCCAGGTGCTCAAGAACAGTCCCTTCGCCCTGATCAGAAGAGGCTCCGGTTGGGCCAGCGACCTATACTCCGATGGCTTCAAGCGAAACGACATCACCGTCACAGTCGATGGAGAAAGGTTCTGCACCGCCTGCCCCAACCGCATGGACACCAAAGTGGCCCAAGTAGAAATGATGGACATCGAAAGAGTGAACATGTCCCGCACCAGCGCGGTGCTGCAATCGGGTTTGGGTGGTCAAATCGACTTCCGACGGCGTCAACCCGGTGAAGAAACCATGGTCTACGGCCAGGTTATGGGCGCCTTCGATCACACTGAAGAGTTTGACGGCAGTTTGTCCGTTGAAGGCAAGCGTTTCCGGTTTGGCGGCCGCTACCGCACAGGCGAAGCCTACACCAACGCCAATGGAGAAACCTACGAAGACAAGTATGGTTACAGCTCCATGCCGGCTTCGGAAATTTACGAACTCAGGGGGCACAAAGCCTTCGACGACGGCGACATCGTTGCCACCTATGAGAACACCAAAGACGTGCTGTTCCCTTATTTGCTGATGGATGAACGCACCAATGATCATTACCAGGCGTCGGGCTCATACAAAGGTCACCGTCTGTATTTCAATCGCAACGAACACTTCATGGACAACGAGGTGCGCGACAGTTTCGCCATGACCGACATGGCCACCGATGCCACCAACACCATGTTTGGACTCGTCAGTGAAAAGTACGAAGTCTATGCGCGTAACTGGGACGCCGACAACCGGATCACACCCCAGGCCAATCCCGCCATGGAAAAAAACAATCACATGTTGCCGGATGTCTGGCGCATTGGTGCTTCGGTGCAACATGGGTTGGGCGAGAAGGACAACCCTTGGTTATTCATGCGAGTTGGCGTGGCCCAAACCAAGGCTAATGATGACACCCAATTGGATTTGTATCAGACCTTGGAATCTGACGCCGAGCTCACAAAATGGTCCATTCCTTTTGGTGTGACCGCCAGTCATCTGATGGATCTTTCCGATAGTTTTCTGCTGGGAATTTCGGCCGAGGTTTCTTCCGATGCCCCAAGCATTGAACAGCAGTATATCTCGGTGGACAAGCCGGGCACCAAGCCCGATTGGGTTGGCAATCCCACCCTCAACGATCCGGTGCGCGCCACTGCCCGCGCCGCCATGCAGATGAATGCCTTGAAGCTGGAAGTTTTCGCCACCCATGTCTGGAGTTATCCATACTTGGCCAAGCGAGCGATTGAAGGCGCCATGTACCAAACCTACGAAGGTGTGGATGCGATCATGGCTGGAGCCAATCTCTTTGCCACCTGGAAACTGGTTGATGCCGGGTTGATCTGGAACTGGGGCGAAAAAACCGAAGACAACAGCGCCTTGGCAGAAATCCAACCGGTGAATGTCTTCGTGGCAGGCCAATCTCCTTCTTTCCACAATTTTCATATCACCGCACGCTATCAGCATGCGGCAGTCCAGAACCGGGTTGATTTGACCCAGAACGAGGATACCACCGGATCGTGGAATACCCTCGACATGGGTTTGGTTTGGAAGATGGAAGATTGGAGGGTGGCTTTTGATGCCGAGAACCTGACCAACAGTCTTTACACTCAACACCTGTCTTATCAACGCAATCCGTTTGCTTCCGGAGTGCGGGTTGATGAACCTGGCCGGACATATCGGGTGACGGCGACGTTCAAATTCTAATTGAAGTCAGAAACCCGCCTCGTTTTTATCACGAGGCGGGTTTCCCTAAACAATTCTCAATCATTCTCAAATCAACACTCGGTAATATTGATGGCCAACCCGCCAGCGGATGTCTCCTTGTATTTCGACTGCATATCCAACCCTGTCTGGCGCATGGTGTTGATCACTTGATCCAAAGATACAATGCCTGAGCCCTCTGTGTGCATGGCAATGCGGGCGGCGTTCATGGCCTTGACCGCCGCCATGGCGTTGCGTTCGATGCAGGGAATCTGCACCAGTCCGCCGATGGGATCGCAGGTCAGGCCAAGGTTATGCTCCATGCCTATTTCCGCTGCATTTTCCACCTGTTCCACTGTACCGCCCGCCACCTGGACCAATCCGGCGGCAGCCATGGAGCAGGCCACGCCAACCTCCCCCTGGCAACCGACTTCCGCCCCCGAGATCGAAGCATTGGTCTTGAACAGCATGGCGATGGCGCCGGCGGTCAGCAAATAATCACGACAGGAAGTGGCAGGCAACCGGCGCACAAACCGTTCGAAATACCGCATGCAAGCAGGCACGATACCGGCCGCACCGTTGGTGGGCGCGGTGACCACGCGTCCTCCCGCAGCATTCTCCTCGTTGACGGCCAGGGCATAAAGTGTAATCCAGTCCATGGCGCTCAGAGGATCACCGTAGGCACCTTCGTCCTGTTGGGTGAGAGTATCGTGCAATCGAGGTGCCCGACGTTCGATTTTGAATTTTCCGGGCAACACCCCACGTTGAACATATCCCCGCTCAATGCAGTTGTTCATGGTGAGACGAATGTTTTCCAGACCGGCATCGATTTCCTCCGGCTTACGCCAGGACTGCTCGTTGATGTAGATAATTTCCGCAATGGATTTTCCCGTGGCGTGGGCAATCTCAAGCAGCTCCCCTCCTGTTGAAAATGGATGAGCCACCTTCACCGGATCCTTGATCAGTTGGTCTGCACAAGCCGTTTTGTGACCAACAATGAAGCCACCGCCAATGGAGTAAAACCGCTTTAGATAGATCTCTTTATCGGCGTCATCATACACCCGAAACAGCATCCCGTTGGGATGGTAGGGCAACAATTCATCAGGCTTGAAAATGATGTCCCGGTCGGGAATGAACGAGATGGTTCGTTCACCATCCAGAAGCAATTCACCAGAATCTACGACACTGTTGTAGAGTTCATCCTGCCTATCCGGATCGATGGTTTTGGGGCATTCACCCTGCAAACCCCAGACCACCGCCTTGTCTGTGGAGTGACCCTTACCAGTGGAGGCGAGAGACCCGTAAAGCTCGCAGGTGATGCGGGATGCGGGGTTGAAAAAGTCGTGTTTTTTCAATTTCTCCAAAAGGAAGTTTGCTGCGCGCATGGGCCCTACCGTGTGCGAGGATGAAGGGCCGATGCCGATTTTGAAAATATCGAATACGCTGAGATCCATGAAGATTCCTTTTCAAAATTCATCCCCCCGGGGGGAGAACTACCTGATTATTGTCATGCACTTATTTTCGCTCAATGGCCGCATTGACCTGATCCAGCAAACCTTGGGTTGCGGCATCACCTGGCGCCATCTTCACCATTTGTTTGGCCGGTTCAAGAGCCCTCTCAGGTTGGTCCTGTTCCAAAGAATAAAGAACCAAAGCCAGCAGGCTGTCCCAATCCCAGGGATGCTGAACCAGGCTTTCTTCCAGAACCGTCAAACTCTTTTCCTTCTGACCGGATTCATTGAGAGCAACAGCAAAGACATAGGCATAACGGGCCGATACTCCAGAGCCTGAGGTTGCTGCTTCCAGTTGCACCAAAGCCTCCGGCATATTTCCCTGGGAAACATACAACAAACCCAGGGAATGATGGATATCCGCAGGAAAAGTAGCCGTCGCTATTCCGTCGTTCAGCAAATCGACAGCATCCTGGGCACGATTTTGGTTGCGCAAAAAATCGGCATAATTCACATATGT
>JAUUYW010000273.1 GCA_030590265.1 Candidatus Krumholzibacteriia bacterium | reverse complement strand
TGATTGACGTGGGCGACCCGGAAAATCCTCAGATCGTAGGGAGCTTGGACACCGTGGACTGGGCCTTGGGCATTGCCACGTCAGGCAACTATGCCTACATCGCGAATGATTTGGACGGCGGTCTTCAAGTGTTCAATATCACCAATCCTGAAAATCCCCAGATCGTTGGGAATGTTGATACTCCAGACCTAGCCGCAGATGTGGCGATCTTGGGCAACCATGCTTTTGTCACGGATTATCCTTCCGGTATTCAAGTGATCGACATCGCCAATCCTGAAAGTCCCCAGATTGTGGGGAGTGTTGAAACACCAGGCGGGGCCGATAGCATAGTGATCTCAGGTACCCATGCCTACGTTGGGGATGATGATTTTGGTCTTCAAGTGGTTGACATCAGCGATCCTGAATATCCTCAGATTGTAGGCAGTCTCGACACGCCGGGACTAGCCAATATGGTAACCGTCGCGGGTGCCTATGTCTATATCGCGGATGGGTATGCGGGTATTCAGATAATCGACATCAGTGATCCAGAGAGTCCGCAGTTCATAGGAGGTGTTGACACAGGCAATGCCAGGGGGGTTATGATCGCAGGTACTTATGCTTACGTTGCGGATGGAAATTGGGGTTTTCGAGTGATCGACATCTCCGTTCCGGAGAGTCCCCAGATTGTTGCGAGTATTGGTACACCGGGATTTGCTTTTGATGTAGCGATCGCTGGTTCCCATGCTTATGTCGCAGATTATTTGTCCGGTCTTCAAGTGATCGATATTTCCAATCCATTGGAACCTGAGATCATTGGGAGCGTGGACACATGGGGAGGCGCCCTTAGCGTTTCAATCAGGGGCCAATATGCTTACGTAGGGGACTTTGGTTCCGGTCTCCAGATGGTCAATATCGCCAATCCTGAAAGTCCGTATATTGTGGGTGGTATTGATACACCTGGGTTGACCAGAGGGTTAGCGGTCAAAGGAATTTATGCCTACCTCGCCGATGATGAGTTTGGTCTTCAAATCGTCCCAGCCCAATGTGACGAATCATTGTCGGGGATTGATGAAGACTATCTTGATCCGGAACCCACCAACACACCCCATCCACTGGTGCAGCTGTCCATTCATCCCAACCCATTCAACCCACGCACAACGATTTCCTTCGTCATCGAGCAACCCCAAAATGTGGAACTCTGCATCTTCGATATGACCGGCAAACGCATTGCGGTGCTGGCCGATCGGGTATTTCAGGTCGGAGACCACACCATGGAATGGCAAGGAAAAGACCTGCAAGGCCGAATCGTTGCGTCGGGAACCTATCTGTTGCGTATGAATACTGAAGATGGGGTGACATCAAAGAAAATGATGCTGATCAGATGAGTGCTCAGACTATTCGCTTTTGACAAGCTATATCGAAGGCTGTGGTGAATGAATCTTCCTGGTGCTTGGGGGCGTTGAACGCTCCCAAGCTGTGGTTGGCATATGCTACGCCTTCCAACATTAAGACCACTTCCTCTTCGTTCCAGATCGAAAACAATATTAGCTTTAGCTGGACAAACACAGCGAGATGTAAAATAATTGACAACGAATAATCATTCCTGTTTTGTCACCGGCCACACAGGAGAAATCCTTGGCCAACGTGTCCGCAGAACCAACACTCTCTCAGCTTGTTGCTTCCATCAGCGAGCAATTGGCCATGGTTTGCGGAGATGACGACCAGGTGCGGCAGGATTGCGAAAAAATTGTCCTCCAATTATCTGATCCCCCCCGACCATCCCAAATGAAACACCTCCGGCAATTGGCTCAATTGCTGGCAGTGACCGACGACTTTATCGCCTTGCCGGTTTATGAAATGTTGACCGAGATTGCGGCGGCCCAGGACCAACCCTGGCCCTTGCTGAAGGCTTTGTTGCAGGCCACTGAAGAGGGGATTTCTCAGTTGGCCACTGGGTTGACCCTGGAATTGGTGAACAAAAACAAACTCCCCCTCGACCGAAAGTTGCTCAAAGAGTATGCCCGTTTGCTGGATCTTGAATTCAGCCCCTTTGAGGATGAGGATCTTCTGGATGAACTCATCGCCACCGTGCGCCGCCACTATTCTCCTGGACAAGGCGATGGCCTGCTCAATCTTATGCGCAAGGATCCTGACGATCGAATTCGCAAGTTGGCAGCTCGTTTTTTGGATAAGAGCGGAGATCCGGCACCTGCCGAAAATGCCCGGATGATTCTGGGTCCCAGGGCCTACACCATCCTTGCTCCCTACTTGGACTACACCCGGGCTACTCACAAAGATCTGTACGCACTCTGTGGTGGAAAACGTTTGCCGGCCAAGGTGGTGGATCTGTTTCGCACGGCGGGAAAGAAGCATGGCGAAGTCTTGGTGCGCGAGGCTGTTGCTTCGGTTGGTTGGGCTCACGTCAGTCTGGGACTGCGGATTGATCACCTGGTTGAGATAACAATGCACGGAACACTTCCTTTGCTGGTTCAGCAGAATGAGGCCGTCCTTTTTTCCCAAACTGAAGCGGCCATTGGAAATGAATTCCATTTGATCACCACCCACGGTGGCACAGCGGCAAAACCGGGTGGGCATCGGGATAAAAGTGATCCGGTGGACCGGTTTCGGACCATGAACATCACCCACGCGGAGTTGTTGGGTGAAATCCTGGATGTGGTTCCCCTGGACAGGGCGAAGGTGGAGCGCATCAACACTCACCTTGATTCCGTGGTTGAAACTTATGCCTCCCTTTTTGTGGAGTTGAGCGAAGACTGCACCATCTTGCCAGAGTTGTGGCAAGAGTTGCGCGAACGGGTGACAGTGAGGTTGGAAAGCGAACCGGAGACAGGCCCTCTGTCAGCCGAATTGACCCGCCTGGTTCTGGCTTTCGAAGACCCGGCGAATCTGGGAGAAGTGCGTTCGGTTCATGGTCTGAAACGGTACCTGCACCAGAAGGGTTTGAAGCTGGGATTCAAAATGGTGGACACTACCCACGCTCCAAACCGAACAGTGGATTTGATGGTGGTGAGGTCCGACGGGTCACGGACAGGCTGCAAGACTATTCGTTATGCAGAGTTTGAGGCGGGGGTTGAAGATTCAGAAGAGCACCTGTTGCCGTTCCCGGTCCGGATTGTCGCCGATGGTTTGTCGCGACAATTGCTTCGCGGTACCGAGACTTTCCCAAGTGTAGATGTCTTCATCTTCGGCAACGAAGTGCACTACTATCTGGCTTTCCGCAATCACCCGGCCTTTTTGCGGGTGGACTATTCACCGCCCCAACGCGGGGGTATGGTGGACCTCGAATATTATGGTGTCTCCAATTACGAGATCGATCTTCATCCCAATCCCAGCCTGGATGCCATCCGGTTGCTGTTTCGCAAATTGGATTTTGATGTCCGCTTGGACGGCATGCGGTTGTTTGTGCGCTACGACAAAGAACGCAGCAGCTCATTGGATGATTTGTGTGATCATGTGGCGACCTTGTTCCGCATGGCACCTTACCTGATGGAGGTGGATTGGGTCATCGGTTCGTTGAAGTTGCCGGCTTCGGCCCGGGAAAAGGTTGCCGAGCATTGGGCCGACCGATTCCGGCGCAGCGGTGTTTTGCCTCTGAACGCTATTTTGAATGAAAAACGTACGGGAATTTTGGTTGATTATTCTGAAGGACCCACTGGGGTGGAAGAGATTCTTTGGGATGGCAAAGGTTCCTGTAAAGACTGTTTCAGCCAACCACCGTCCCCGGATTTTTTGAGCCAGTTGACTGTTGTGTTGGCCCAATTGGCGCTCCCGTTGCCGGCTTTGCAAGAGGACGCCAGACAGGGTTTGTTGCCCCTGCTGGAAGTAGAGAATTCTGTTTTGGAACCGGTGCGTGAGGCCCTGCAAATGGGGAGGATTGTTCGTCGCCAGAACAAATTTCACGCGGCCACCTCCCAATTATTTCAGGTGATTCACGAAGCGGAATACTTTGCGAATCTGCTGGCCGAGGGGGGCGATAAAGTTGTTGAGGCCAGCCGGTTGGCTCGGCCGCTGGTGGAATTGGAGCGGTTTGTCGAATTCACGCCATCGGGTTTTGTGGGTGGTTTGGTGGTGGAAAGATCTATCGTAACGGTGCTCGGCAGTGCCCTGAGTCTCTTTGTGGTGCGGGATTCACATGGGGTGATTCGCCTGGGTGTCTATTGCAGCGCCAGTTGCCTGTTCCAGAAACGTCGTCGAAAAACTGACCGTTGGCAAACAAACGCGCGACTGGATACCTACCATCTGTGGGAACTTTTGCTCAGCGCAAACTATTTGGCAGGTGCCCTTTCTTCGGTGATTCCGGATCCCCAGAGGGAAGTTACTGACCTGGCTGATCTGCAGGCTCAGGCTCAGTTGTGCCGTCCGATGGAAAACCGACGAATCACCGCTGATGAACGCATTCTCAAAGGATTAAAGGCAGCGCCGGGACGTGCGGTGGGCAGGGTACTTTTCGGCACCGAAGGTCGTCAACCCAGAGACCTGGAAGGCACTATCCTGGTGGCACGAAAAGTAAGCCCTACCGATGCCCAGTTCCTTTGTCGTTCGGCTGGAATTTTATCCACCGGGGGTGCTGTGCTCAGTCACGCAGCCCTTTTGGCTATCCAGTTCGGCAAACCGGCCATGGTGGCTGAAGCCGCTTGGGATGATATCAACGGAACTCCAGGCCTGAGATTCGCGGTGCCGGAGTATCGGGAAGAGGAGCATCAGGTTCGGGGTTTCACCGTGTGCGAAAGTGAGCTTGTTCGTCAGCATACGGAAGAACTGGTGGAAAACGATTTGGTTATTCTTGATGCCGATGAAGGTCTTCTGCAAATCATCGGTCAGGACCGTGATACATTGGCCCTTTGGGATGGCTTGCGTCTTTTGGGAGAGGCTTGCGAACGGGCTGATCACACTTTGAACGATGCGGAGGTTTTGGAGGTCCGAGCCCAGCAACTGCGCGCCCGCCAT
>JAUUYW010000134.1 GCA_030590265.1 Candidatus Krumholzibacteriia bacterium | reverse complement strand
GGCCGCGGCCTGCTTGATCTCATCACGGGCCCCTTCCTGGGCCATCAAATGCAATTGCTTGGCTGCGTTTTCGGTGAACAGGGCAGCTTGCCACTGAGTGTAGACTTCGTCACGTTTTTGCTCCGAGACAACACCTTGTTCAAAAAGATTGTTCACCCGACGGTAGGTTTTTTCCATCAATTCAGCTGCGGCCCTTGCCTTCATCCATTGGTCCTTGGCCGCCTGAATTTCCTGACTGCGGGCACCATTTTCCGCTTGCCGGGCCATGGCCCCGGCAGCATCGCGCCCTGCTCTGGCCTGCTCCAGCTTGGCGTCAAGTTCCGGACTGTATATGGTGAAGATGAGCTGTCCCGGCTGAACCTGGTCCCCTTTGCGCACCAAAACTTCGCCGATTCTTCCTGGCACCTTGGACGAGATGCTGTATTGGCGAGCCTCAATCTGCCCCTGCAACCGATAGCCTTCAGGCTGATAGGCGCGCCAGAACCCAAACACCAGCCAAAAAACCACCACTACGGCAAAAGCTATCCCAATTGGCTTTTTGTTTTTCATGATCCCATCCCGATGCTGTTGGAGTTCTGGAAAGAAATAAAGTCATCCTGCCCACCACTGACGGCCAGCAGACGGGCCAGGGAAAGCACATAACGATATGCAGCCAACCAGCGCTGGGTTTTGACTCCCGCCAAAAAGAGTTGGCCATCGATAACATCCAGGGATGTGGACAGCCCCTGGCTGAAGGCAATTTCCCGGAGACGGACGTTTTCCTGGGCCAGGGCCAGGCTGGTGCCTAAGCCTTCGTACTCCTCCAGGGACTGCCGGGCTTCGCGGTAGGTTTTTTCCACCAGCAGCTGCAAATCCCGTTCGGCCTGTTTGCGCAGATGATCCACCTGCACCACCGCGCTGCGAGCCGCGCTGACTCGGTCCTTCCGCCCTCCAGGACTGATCAGGGGAATTTTCACCCCAAGTCCAACCAACCAATTGGGTGACATGGCCCCCACCAGATTGTCATCTTCATAAAGAGTCAAGTTCCCGAAGGCGAAAACCTGCGGGTAATAGCCGCCCTGGTTGACATCGATCAAACCGTTGGCCTGGGCTCGTTTGGCGTCCAACACTCCCAAACCGGGGTACTGAATCAAGGTTGAGTCCACAAACGATTGCTCGGATGGCAACTGGGTATTGGTGAACAGGCCACTGATGGGAACCACCAGCGTATCGGCCATCACGATGCGAGCCAGGGCCAAAGAAGCAATTTCCAGATCCCTTTGGGCCTTGAGCCGCGCCACCCGACTGCGATCAAAAGAAGCCTCTGCCTGCAGGCGCTCCACCTGGGCAATTTGCCCTTGCTCTTCCAGTTTGACGGCATGATCCAGATGTTCTGCCAAACCGTCCGCCACTTCGGTGCGGGTTTCCAGCACCCGTTGAGCCAGGACAACGCCAAAGTAATATTTGGCCAGTTCTTCAAACTTGACCTGCTCCTGCATGCGCAGACGAAATTCGGCCTCTTGTTGCTGGGCTGTGGCTATGTCCACGGCCGCCCCGATTTTTCCACCTGTATACAAGGGCCACAGGGCCTGCAGGCCCGCATGCCAGACGTCATCATCCATCAGGGTGCTGGTCAGGGCCTGGTCCACTGCTCCGGCAGGGATACCAAAGAGGTTGCCAATTTCCGAAAAAACATGTTCCAGACCATCCCCGGCGGGCATGCTGCCCAACAACTCGGATGGGGACAGGGTGACCGGCTTGTCCAGCCTGGTATAAGACCCTGACAAATCCAGGGTGGGATAGCTGCGGCCGTTGTTGGCTTCCACCAAATGCCCGGCCCGCTCCACCCCCGCGCGCTCGGCAGCCAGGCCTTCGTTGTTTTGCAAGAGCATGTGCCAGGCTTCGCTGAAGGTGATGTCCACCGCCCAGACACCTGAAGGCAGAATCAGCAGGCAACCCGATATCAGGATAGCCGCCAAAATTATGGATTTCATTGGGGATTGATCCTTTTGATGATTCCCTCTAGTTTCATTTCCAGAACAAAGGATAGCAACCAACAACTGCGAGTCAATTCAAATCAGACTCGACGATTTCTCCCTGCGGGGGCATAGTGGTGCAAATCATTTACCAGGAGTCCTGCATGACTAAATATAAAATCATCACGTTGGTGGCCCTGCTGGGCTGCTTTGTCCCTGCCTTGATGGTGACAAATGCCCAGGCAAACATTGCTGAAGCCGACAGCATCCTGACTCGCATCGGGTTACTGCAAAACAATGTTCGAGAACTTAGCGCCCAGTTGCCTGGTATATCCGGAGAGGACAGCTTGATCATCCAATATGAGTTGGACTACGCACGGCTCAAAACACTGGATCAGGTTTTCCTGCTGATTGATTTTCTGGCCGACAACAAGGAATCCCACCCGATTCGGCCCCAGGAACTGGCAATCCTGGATAAGGTCGCACCCAGTATTGTCCGGGTGGAAGATACAATTGTCCGCAATTTGAAAGACTTTCGCCCCCAGCGAAAGAACACCCAGGCCAGCCTCAAGTCCGAATTCGAAACCAACTTGGCTGACTTCATGAATCAGCAAGATGTTCTTCAGGGCCTGATGTTCAAATTCGTCAAAGCCCTGGAAAAACTCGATCTGCCTGCAGCCGCCCTGGAAAATCATCTCCAGGAGAATATCAAAGACCGCACCCGCATCCTCATTGGTCGATTGCGCATCTCCCTCAAGGATAAGAGAGCTCTGGATGAACGCATTTCTTTACCCGCCAGCGGTGACGATGCTGTCTTGTTGAGAGCTGCCCAGCTGCGCGTCCAGGCCAACGTAAAAAGTCTGCGCCATCTCATCTCCCTGATGAAAAAGTTGAGCATCGATACAACCTCCTATGAAGCCTTTCTCATCGAGTCCACTGGAGAACTGACCACTTCGGACCTGTCTTCGGGTGCCCTGGGGCGCTTTCTCAACAACTGGTTTCAAAAGATGCTGGAATTAACGAAGAACAACGGTTTGGATATTGTGATCACTATCCTGATGATACTGGTCACCCTGGTGGGGTTCCATTACCTCGGTGCGTTGGTTTCCAAAATTGTCATCGCCAGCATCGATGCTTCCAAGTTCAAACCTTCGCGTTTGTTGCGCAATATGATCGACAACATGACCAGCAGAATCATAATGCTGATCGGGATATTTGTAGCCCTCTCCCAACTCGGGATCTCTCTCGGTCCCATGCTGGCCGGTTTGGGTGTGGCTGGTTTCATCGTTGGTTTTGCCCTTCAGGACACTTTGGCCAACTTCGCTTCTGGCATCATGATTCTCCTGTATCGCCCCTTTGATGTGGGCGACATGGTTGAAACCGGCACTGTGTTCGGCCAGGTCAAGCACATGAGTCTGGTCTCCACGGTGATCCTGACCATTGATAACCAAACCCTGGTGGTGCCCAACAATATGATCTGGGGCAACGTCATCAAGAACGTGACCGCTCAAAATGTACGGCGGGTTGATTTGGTCTTTGGAATTTCCTACACCGATGACATCCCCAAGGTGGAAAAATTGCTCATGGCCATTCTTGAGGAACACGACATGATTTTGAAAAGACCGGCTCCGATGGTCAAGCTGCACGAGTTGGGCGATTCATCTGTGGATTTCGTGGTGCGGCCCTGGGTGCGAACCGCCGATTATTGGGATGTGCACTGGGATATCACCCGGGAAGTGAAAATGCGTTTTGACGCCGAAGGCATCAGCATTCCGTTCCCTCAGCAGGATGTGCATCTGTATGAGGACAAGGCGGAGAGCTAGAAGCGTGTCCTAAGGAACGAGGAAAACATCGTTCAGCTTGGTCACCGCCTGGACCGCCTGATCTTCACGGGTCACAAACGAAACCGTGGCAAAAGAGGTGCTGATCATCAGAATCTCAACATCGGCATCGCCCATGGTATCGAACACCCGGCCGGCAATGGCGGGACGCTCGGCAAAATGGGGTCCGTATATGGAAACGGCGCTGCAGCGGCGCTCGTATTCGATGTTGCGGGCCTGGATATGATCTTCGAGGCTTTGCAAAATGCCCAAGGTCTGGTCGAGATCATCGATGCCCACGGCAAAGCAGATGTTGTTGAGACCATCCTTATCCAAGAAAGCCGTGACACAGGTTACGTTGATGCCCTTGTTCCCCAGGGCAGTCAAAGCACGTCCTGAAAGACTGTACTTGGCAGAAGCTCCCAGAATGCGGATCAATACCAGATTGTCGGTTCTGGTTATTCCACCCACTGCGATCTTGCCCGTCATGATGCCTCTCCCTGTTGGATTCCATTCCCTTGATCTGGACGCCCGTTCCCCACGGGCTTTAAACTTATAAGGGTTTGCCAAGGAAATAAAGAAATCGGGTGCAATTTGCTGGACAAATGATGGGAATATTCCAGAATATATTGTGGAACCACTGTTGACATTTCTCTTCCCAGGAGATAAAAGCAAAGGGTCTGATTTCCCTTGATAAAGAGGCGAGCCGTCGTTTCCTCCCCAATGAAAGAGATTGAGAAATGAAGAAGGTTGCTTTCATGCTCAGCGGGTGCGGTGTTTTTGACGGATCGGAGATCCACGAAGTTTGCGCAGCCCTGCTGGCCTTGCATCGTGCTGGTACCCAAGTCACCGCCTGCGCGCCCAGTGGCCCTCAAATGCACGTCATCAACCACCTTGCAGGTGAACCCGCCGCCGGAGAAAGCCGGGACATCCTGACCGAATCAGCCCGTCTCATGCGTGGCGAAATCATACCTCTGGCCGACCTTGACCCCAAGGATTTCGATGCCATCGTTCTTCCGGGCGGCTTTGGTGCGGCAAAAAATCTGTGCAACTTCGCGACCGAAGGCGACCAGTGCACGGTTCATCCGGAGGTGGAAGCCTTTTTGCGGGAAGCCAACACCTTGGGCAAACCCATTGGTGCCATGTGCATCGCCCCGGTCATTCTGGCCAGGATTTTCGGCAACGATCTGCACCCCGAATTGACCATTGGCAACGATGCCGCCACCGCCTCCCTGGTGGAAAATATGGGTGCCAACCACAGAAATTGTCAGGAAGCTGAAACCCTGGTGGATCAAACCAATCTCATGGTTTCCACCCCTGCCTACATGCTGGCGGGCAACATTGGAGATGTCTTTGCCGGGGCTGAGGGTTTTGTTGAAGAGCTGCTGCGCCTTTGCCCATAATGGCTTGATCAAACAGCAAGGTCGGGGTGAATAGACCGAAGTGGTGGGTTTTCCCTTGAAAACCCACCCCAATATAGAGTACTTTTTTCCCAACTCATTTGTATTGTTGCGAAAGACATCAAGGAGAAACATCATGGACGATACACTCACCCCAGGGGCTGAGCCCCTGACTTCACCTAAACGGTGCACTCCCTGGAACACCGTGGAAGGCCGGGTTATCAGCCTGGTCAGCCGAAAGGGTGGTGTGGGCAAAACCACATCGGCGGTTAACCTCGGTGCAGCTTTGGCTTTGTCCGGTCACAACGTGCTGATCGTGGGAACCGATCCCCAGTGTGGAGTTTGCCGCACTCTGGCCCATGGCCCAGCTGATTCGGATGGTCTCGTATCCGGGCTCAATCAGGTGTTGGCAGGTCATGACTCCCTGACTGATCTGGCCCAGCCATCGGCCCTCGATGGTCTTTTCTTCATCTCCCCGAACATTTCCTCTCTGGAAGAAGAAGAACTCTACCTGGAAAACATGACCCTCAAGGCTGACCTCTTCGCCGCTGAAATCGACCGCGCCCGCAACCTTTATGACACCATCCTCATCGATTGCCCGCCCAGTCTGGGGGCCGCCACCCAGGCCGCTCTGTTGGCATCCGACAGTTACCTGGTTCCCGTGCAGGCAGAAGAGCTTTGCCGAGGATCCTTGGAATCGTTGCTGGAGTTTGTGGATACATTCCGGAAAAGGTATTTCCCGGAAGTTCCTGATCAACATGAAGACCAGAACCAACCCCTGGTCCAGGTCACTCCCCTGGCCCTTGAAGGCCTCTTCCTGACCATGTCGAGCACCCATACCCGCATGGGCCGTCACGTGGCTGCCAGGGTGGACGAAGAATTCAGCCAGTGGATGTTTGAAGTCGGGATCCCCCGCAACACCCGTCTCAGTGAAATGGCCCTGAAGGCCAAACCCACGGTGATCTACGACCGCCGCAGCAAAGGCAGCCGCGCCTATTTTGACCTGGCGGATGAGCTTGTGCGGCGCTTTCTGGCCAACAACAATTCCCCGGAAGATTGCGCAGGCAGCCCTCTGGAAACAGCTCGGGAAACGCCTCCGGAAATCGCACCCTCAACTGATGATTTGAGTGGTTTGGGCGGTTTGAACCGCTTCCTGGCCGAGCTGAATGGAACCCCTGAATCCACTCCTGAAATCCCAATTTTCCAGGAGCCCGTTGAGCCGGAGATGGTTTCCCTTGATGATCTTCTTGCCGAAGAAGAGAATCAGTCCCATTCTTCAAGAAAGACGTGGGACGAATGGGATCAGGACTACCACAGCGACGATCCGGATTCGAACCACCGCCCCAACTGAAACGCCGACCATCAGCATGGCAGCCGGAAGGACCAGCTGATGGAGGCTGGTCCTTTTTCTTCGTCCGGAATCAACGGGCGCGGAGGTTGTATCGTGGCCGCGGAAATGATGAAATGCCTTGTCTACGACAAATCGAGCATGCCCTGGGATAAAACCCGTGGCTTCCAGTTACGGGAAATGCCCACCCCTGTATTAGACGAGCAAAAGGATCCGGAGGATTCGGAAAATGTCCTGGTCAAGGTTGTCTACGCCGGCTTTTGCGGCAGCGACCGTGGCATTTGGAACCGCACCGCTTTCAAAGGCATGATCTTCGACAGCCTCAAGCGGCAAAAAAGCACCACCCGCATCATCGGTCATGAGATGATTGGGGAAATTGTCCAGGTGGGTTCCAAGGTCACTTCCCGGTTTGGTTACGCCCCCAAGAACATCGTCTCCACCGAAAGTCATATCATTTGCGGCAACTGTTACCAGTGCCGCATCGGTCAAACTCACATCTGCAGCCAGGATGTGATTATCGGTATCGGTCGTGACGGCTGTTTTGCCGAGTACATCAAGCTGCCGGCCAATGTTTTGTGGCCCACCGACCCTCGCAAAATCAAGATGAAGGTAGCTGCTCTTCAGGAGCCGTTCGGCAATGCTGTTCATGCCTGCACCACGGCCGATCTGCGCGGCAAAACTGTAGCCGTATTTGGCTGCGGCACCATTGGTCTTTTTGTGATCATGGTAGCCCGTGCCCTGGGCGCCACACGCGTCATCGGTATCGAGCCGAATCCTGCCAATGTGGAGATGGCCAAACAATTGGGTGCCGACGATGTGATCCAGCTCGACCTCACCAAATCGGCCCCCCACGGCTGGAGCGCCGACAAAGCCCTGGTGGCCCAGGTGCGCGAAACCTTTGGCGGCATCGGTGCCGACGTTTCCATGGAGATGGCCGGGTTCAACAGCAGTGTGAACAACGCCATCCAGTCCACTCGCCGTGGTGGCGAAGTCATCCTTTTTGGTTTGAAACAAGGCAATTTTCACATCCAGGCTTTCGACCGCCTGATCGTCAACGGCATCACCCTGCACAGTGTGATTGGTCGCCGGATATTTGAAACCTGGTATATTGGACGCAACCTCCTGGAGGACCGAAGCAACGGCATCCAGGATAAAATCAGCAACATCATTCTCGGTGGCGGCGACAATTCCGTGGTGCACATCAACGAATTCGATCCCGAGTCCTTTGAAGACACCCTGAAAGCCTGGCCGAAACCTTTGATACAGTTTTAGGAGAGGCCATGCGCATCAGTATTGAATACTGCCAGGTTTGAAATTACCAACCAACGGCCACCAGTCTGGCGGCTGCCATCAAAAATCATTGTGGTCTGGAGAGTGAACTCATCGCTTCCGGCGGAGGAGTTTTTGAAGTGGAAATCGATGGGGATCTGGTATTTTCCAAAAAAGCGGAAGATCGTTTTCCCGAGACCGAAGAAATCCTTGGGTTGATCGACGCCCGGCAATAGGTTTCCCAAAAAAAGCCCCCTCGCGACACCTCAGGCCAAGGGGGAGGCCGTATTTGTGGTGCCGGAGGGGGATTTGCGGCTAAGCTTCCTAAAGCTCCTTCTGGGCTTTCAATTCCTTTTGCAGTTCTTTTTGCAGTTCTTTCAATTCGTCTTTCAAACGATTCAATTCTTCGGCCAATTCCTCAGTGCTGATTTCGCCACCATCAGATTCAATTTCCCAATGTTCATGGGTGGTCCAACCATCGGTATCAAGGTCTTGGAAAGCGGTTTCCATGACGGTGCCGATTTCCCGGAAGATCAGGTCCAGATTCATTTCCCACATTTGATCTTCGGTTTCAATGCTCAACTGGTTGTCTT
>JAUUYW010000217.1 GCA_030590265.1 Candidatus Krumholzibacteriia bacterium | reverse complement strand
GGCTTGCCGCTGGCGAGCAATGTCATCGCCTCCATCTATCCGAATCCTTTCAATCCTTCCACCCAAATCAAGCTGGAACTGGGCCTGGCCGGTCCCGTGCGTGTGGAGATCTACTCCATCGAAGGCACACTGGTGCGCACCCTGATCGATGAGAGTCGACAAGCCGGTGAGTTGGAATTGCGTTGGAATGGTCGCAACGACCGCGGCGGGTTGGTGGCCAGCGGCACCTATTTCTGCCGAATGCTCAGTGATGATCAGATCGATACGGCCAAAATGGTAATGCTCAAATAGGTTGTGCCTCTGAGATTGTGGGGTTAATCCTGGAGAAGCTGTCGGGCTGCGGCTTCTCCTGCCACCCACCCGGTTGAAAATGCACCCATCATATTGAAGCCACCGGTATCAGCATCCACATTCAACAATTCGCCCATGATGTGCAACCCCGACACCAGTTTCGATTCCATGGTTTTGGGGTTCACTTCTGAAGTATCAACTCCACCAGCAGTGACGATAGCTTCCTTGAAGGCCCCGTAACCACTCAATTGGAAACGATAATCCTTCAGCCATTTGAGGAGAGATTTGCGCTGTAGGGCAGTGATCTGATGGCAGTGGGTATCCTCGGGAACACCACACACATCCAGGGCCACCGGGATCAGGTTCTGGGGCAGCAATCCGTCCAGCAAATCACGCCAGGTTTTTATATCCTTGTTGTCCAGGTCCCGCAGCAGACGCGCATCCAGTTTCTTGTGATCCAAAGCTGGCTTGAGGTCGATGGCCAGCTCCATTTTCTTACCCTCATCGATAGCAGCCACGGCGATGCGACTGAGCTCCAGAATGATCGGACCCGACAATCCTATTTCGATAAAAGTAAGATCGCCAAACTCCCGGGCGACCAGCTTGCCATCGGCCCACAGTGTCGCTTCGATGTTGCGCAGGGCCAAACGGCGCACGCCACCGGGAGGAGCACCCGGCGCGCACAAGGGGACCAACGATGGCCTCGGCTTGATCACCTTGTGTCCGAGGGTGCGGGCCAAATCGTACCCGTCTCCACTGGAGCCGGTTGAGTTGTAGGACTTTCCGCCGGTGGCCAACATAACCACCGCGGCGGACACCTGGTGGGTGCCTCGATTTCCCCCGCTGCCCTTGACCCCGTCTTCATCGAAAAGATCGTAGTGCACACCGGTGATACGGCCGTCAGCCACATCCAATCCGCGCACCCGGGCACCACGAATGATTTCAACACCCTGGTTTTCAACCCAGCGTTCAATGGTCTTGGCCACGTCCACGGCGCTGTCGCTTTGGGGAAAGATTCGGCCCCCTCGTTCAACTTTGGTGGGCAGGTTTTCCGAGTGCAAAAGTTCCAGCAGATCTTCGGAAAAGAAACGGGCAAAGGATTGACGTAAAAAGCGCCCGCCCTTGCCAAAATGTTTGATGAATTCGCCGGCGGCCAGGGTATTGGTCAGGTTGCAACGCCCTTTGCCGCTGATGCGGATTTTTCGTCCCACCTGGCGCATGCGTTCCAGCAGGACCACATCCGCGCCCAGGGAAGCGGCGCGGCCTGCGGCCAACATGCCCGCAGCGCCTGCTCCAACCACCACAATGCGACGTTCATCCGCCACGAGGTTTACTTGGTTTCCAGAAGAGCTTTGATGTCATCCGGCATCACAAAAGTCCCTTCGGGAATTTCCACATCGAACTCCTGGATTTCAAAAGTCATGATCATTTCCTGCATGCCCATCAGCACCTGACGAGCCAGGAAAGGGGCCAAAACTCCATCCACATCCCGGTAATCGGAGATGTAGGAATCCACCGTGATGCGCCCCATTTCGTTGACCATCACCAGGCTGGATTTGACCAGCAGACCACTGTCCACGGCAAAATAGCCCTGCTCCGGTTCGCCTTCACCTTCGTTGGGAACCATCTCCACCTCGTAACACTCCACTTCTTCGACGGTGACCAGGCCTTTGGTGGTGGCGCTTTGGTAAAAGTCTTTCCAGACAGCCCAGGGGTTGAACTCGGACATGCGTTTGGCCATGGCCAGTTCGGTGCCGTCCTTGACCTTGGAGCCGGACATCATGGTCGATTCCCAGGACACTGTACCGTCAAAACCCTCGTCGATGGTGCCGAAGGCATCTGAAGTGATGATGGTGCGGGACAGATTGGGAGTCTGTCGCCACGACTCCACCTTGCCGCTGATGCCCATGGCGGGCATGGTCAGAGTGCCCGTGGCCTTCATGGTGGTGTGACCTTCCCAGACTTCCAGGCCGCCGGTGGCTTCGATGAACTTGTCGATGATTTTTTCGGCATCGGGATAGTCTTCAGCCAGCAACAATCCCGGCAAAACCATCATGAACAGAGCAAGGGTCATCATTGTGTATTTTTTCAAGGCTATTCCTCCGTTGTTTCTGATTGCAGCAACCACAGGCGGGCTGCTTTCAAGATAGGATCTCCTTCAGCGAGCAAGTTTTCTCGGGTGGGAATAATCTCCACATCGGGAGCCACTCCCACACCTTCAAGAACCTCTCCACCCTCGGAAATGTAGTTGGCGATGGCATATTGGAAACCATCGCCGTTGGGAAGTTTGGTAATATTCGACGGCAGAGCCGCCCCCGCGGAACGCATGCCGAAGACTTTGACCAATCCCAGATCCTGCAATCCGCCGGCCATGATCTCACTGGTGGAAGCGCTCAAATCATCGATGAGCAGGGCCACTTTTCCACGATAGCCGTTGGCCCGGGTGTTGATCACAAAATTCATTTCACCCGTGCGCATGATCATGGTGCCCAGGCGTTGTCCCCGTTCCTGGACAAACCAGCCGGCCATGCCCATGGCCATGGCGCCGAGACCACCCGGATTGCCACGCAGATCGATGATCACTCCGGGCAACTCCAAAAAATCGGCCATGGCTTTGTTGTAGTCACCCATGACCGTCATCACATCGAGAAAAAAGTTGAAGTGAAAATAGCCGATGTCTCCGGCGAGCACTTCCTGTTGGGTCCAGACCCTGATTGTGGGGAGATTTCCCATGGAGAAAGCATGCCCGGGTGCGGGGCCGAGTTCCAATTCAATGTCTACGGTGTTTTGTTTCGCGTCGATGCAAGTGAGTACGATTTTGTCGCCTTCTTCACCCGACAACCGGGCTTCCATAGAGCGGCTCAAGATCATACCCAACATTGGTTCATCCAGCAGGACCTCTGAAATTTTTTCCACCCGAGAGGCCAGATCTATGTTGTCAATGGTCAGAATTTCCCAACCGGGAACGATCCCCAGAGCGGCTGCCGGGGATGCCTCATTCACCTTGACTACCAGGATATGTCCATCCAGGACCCGCAGGTCCAGACCACTGTGACCAGGCAGTCCCGAATGGCTGAGAACGCGGCCAGAGTCTTCGGAATCATCCTCTGGAAAAGGAGTACCAGCCGCGTCGTCGTAAACATCAGCAGGGTAAATTACGAAGTGCGATTGTTTCAGCCGCTGGATCAGGTCCTGCATGGGCAGACGAGCATCGTGCATTGTAGTGGCTGCTGCAACTTGTGGCCGCAACTCGTCACCAATGGCTTGCCAGTCCAGGCCACCGAGGGTTTCGTCGTAGTGCTTGTCACGGATGGTTTCCCAGATCAGGTCGTAGGATTCCAGGTTCAGGGCCTGTTGCTCTTCGGTGAGTGGCGGCGCAGCTTCTTCGGTGTTGGCCGAGGGGTTGGACGACGCGCAACCGATCAGGAGAAATCCACTGATCAGAAATATCAGCAACCAGGCTACAGGAGGCTTTGTGCGAGTGGAAAATTTGGGCATTCGCATATCTCTTTCTTTCTTGATTAACAGAGGATCTAAAAAGAGGCCGACAGGGTCACTCCAAAGATATCCTGCCAACCAATGTCAAATCCATGGTCAAAACGAGTCCAGTTTAGCCGCAACTCCAGGGGGTTGATGAGACGACGGGGAACAATCAGGGCCATGCCCATGGTTTTTGAGTTGGCTTGATACAAAGGATCGTCGTTGTCGCCGACCCGGAAAGCGGCCATCTCCAGTACGGTCAATTCTGCACCCCAGCGATCAGCATGGAACCGCTCGCGGTCCTCTTCTTTGCTTTCCTGACGGTGAGAATATGCCACAAGAACCCGAAGCGCTTCTATGGTTTTCCCTGTAGGAATCCAGACTCCGGTTGCAGTCAAGCCCACTTGAGAATAGTTGGGAAGATAAATTTTAAAAGGATGAATTTCCAAGGAACTCTGAAAAATATTGTGTTTCATGGCTGCTCCATCCAGCCGAATCCAACCACTTGATATTTTCCGCTGCCAGCCAATGGTCAAACCAATGTCAGCATCGTCGGTGGAATTGACCGTCTCATCGTCACTGTACGAAGTGTCAATCGAATGGCTGTAGTGACGCCAATTGGCTCCAATATTTGCTGAGAATCCTTTTTCGCGCCATTGCCTGGGCAGGACCTGGCCGGACAGACCAGTGGTCCAGGTTCTCGATATGGCTGTAATAGAATTTTGATCGCCTTCAGGGTCATAGGCCGTGCGCAATGGTGCATCCCAAAGAGCAGTTTGGTGGCGCACAACACCCAGTCTCAAAAACTTCCACTCCCCCGACAGGGCCCAATTGGTCATCTCCCAGTCTTCGAACCAATCGCTGCGCTCAAACCCAACTTGAAGAGTATTGCCCTCCAATTGTGAGGCCGGGTTTTGCAGAATGGCCATGGGGCCGGTTGGGGTGGCCAAATCCGCCAATCCCAGAGCGTTGGTGCGGGCACCTTGAAAAAGAGGTTCCTGGTAGAAACCAACATGACCAGTCTGGGTGAAATACTCGGCCCGGGCAACAATCGGCAGCATAAGCAGAAGACAACAAACAATGATTGCCGAACGAAGAAAATGGTTTGGCATTGCGAATAGTCCTTACGTGGTTTTCAAATAAGAATGGGTGAAGATTCTACTTCTCCTTACCGCACTTCCAACAGACATCAAATCCCGCCTCGATGGTCTCACCACAGGACGGGCAGGTCCAGGGCTCGGCCGATAGATCCGTCACCGGTGCCTCCAAGGCAGATTTGGCCTTCTCCAGATCTTCGTCTGCCACCAGAAGATCAACACCTCGGGAAATATCCAAATGGGGACGCATGTCGCCGCAATTGTCCATTTGGAGCAAGGCTGATACTCCCAAAGCCGTGATGTGATTGAGTGCAAATTGCGCTTCGGTTTCATTGGTGAAAGTCTTGAGAATGCTCATGCCGTCATGCATGGGAAGCTCCTTGGTTGAAAGACCAGCAATCCGTGGCTAAAAGTTACCACTTTTTGGCACGTTGACCAAATAACTGTTTGATAAGCCTTGCGTCTTGGCCGTTTTATGGGTACTCCTGTAGCTCATTGAGGATCTGCACAGGGGTGCAGTCGTTATTTCCCATCAAAGAAAGAGGCGCAATTCATGGCACTGATTGCTGTCGGAGCCACCGCTCCGGACTTTACCTTGGACAGCCATCTTGATACGACAGTTTCACTGTCGGATTTCAAGGGCACCAAGAACGTTTTGCTTGTTTCGTATCCCCTCGACTTCACACCTACTTGAAGCATGGAAATCCCGGGTCTGAACTCTCTTCTGGAGCAGTTCGACGCGATTGATACCCAAGTTTTGGGTATGAGTATTGATTCGAAGTATTGTCACACTGGTTGGGCGCAAGGCTTCGGTGGAATCAATTTCCCCCTCCTGGCTGATTTCCACGAAAAAGGCGAAGTCGGTAAAAAGTACGGCCTCTGGCTTGATGAGCCCGGTATTAATGACCGCGCCACCGTGCTGATCAGCAAAGAAGGCGTCGTTCTGTGGACCAACTCTGTTGGCCCAGGTGGCGAACGGTCCCCTTATGAAATGCTGGAAAAGACCAAGTCCTTGGTCTGATTTTGTTTCTTGTTTGATGGAGCAGCCACTTCCCCTGTTTGGGAGGTGGCTGCATTTTTTGTCAAATAAACACTCAGAAATATTTGACACCGCCCGAAGATGTCTTTAAGTTACCCAACAATTCAACCGGATCAATCCGGCCCGACAACCAACCGCTTCGGCGCAGGAG
>JAUUYW010000391.1 GCA_030590265.1 Candidatus Krumholzibacteriia bacterium | reverse complement strand
GAGACAGCAGCAGCAGCAGTCTTCAACTGACCATTGGTGGTGTCCATGTGCGCATGGACAAAATTCGCAACAACATGGAACGAAATGCCGGTGAGGTTCTGCGCGCGGAGTTGGCCATCAAAGAGCTGGAAGCGGAAATTTTGGTGGTTGACGCTTCCAGTGAAAAGCTGGGCAACGAAATGAAAAGGTTGGAGTCGGGAATACGTTGGCGGCGCACGGCCGCAAAAAACTCCCAGGCGGAAGCCGAGTCCGGTCGTTTGCGATTGATCGAAGCGGAAAAGTTGCTGAACAAGCTTTTGGATTCCGAACAGGAGCCTCCTGCTGAGGATGTTGGCGAAGGCGATGCCGTTTCGCAGATCCTTTTGCAAACGGTCCAACGCAACGAGGCAGCCCTTGCAGGCGAACTGTTGAGTACGGTGAACGAGTTGAGCGCCTATATCTACCACAGCACTACCAGGGCTGATACCCTGTTGGATGCCATCGAGGGAATCAATCTGGAAATTGCCAGCCTCAATTTGGTGATGTCGGTGGATTTGGCCCAGAAAAAACAGGGATTGAAACTGAGAATTGAGGGTTTGGAAATCAAGAAGACCGTGGATCTGCCCCAGGACAAAGGCCAGCTGGTGGCTGACCTGCAGGGAGAGCAGGTGCTTTTGGATATGCTCACCCCCATCGAGCAGATTGGCCGGGTCACCGTGAGCCAGAAACCTGTTCGTCCACGCAAAATGAGGGCTCTGACCATCCTGACTTTCCTGGCTTTCATGGGGTCGATTTTTGTGGTTTTTGTCTGGGAATATTACCAGCGCAACAAGAACGTTATCTCCATCGGTGAGACCAGCTGATGAAGCTGTCCGGATTGTTGAAGTTCATCCTGCTGACTTTGGCCTTCACCAACTCGGCCACTTTGCCGGTGGGCTTCCCTCTCAAGGCTTATGAAGGGGCCGGATTTCTGGCCCTTTTTCTTGTTCTGACCGGCAGCAGTGCCATCCGGCTGGGGCGCCATCAACGTTTCCCCCTGTTGTGGGGGATTTTCTTTTTTGGCAGTCTGGTCGCTTCCGGATGGGGAATCAATGAACTGCTGGTCAGCGACCTGACCATGCTCGAATGGGCTCATGGTCGCTACAATCCCCTGATCAATACCCTCTTCCATTATACTTATCTGGCTTTCGACATCGGCTTGCTGGTCTTGTTCCTGCATGCCCTGAACACCGGCCTGTTGAGTCTGTTGGATTTCTGCCGTTTCTGGTTATATGGGGCCTTGATATCCGTGGTCTATGCCGTGGCCTTGAATCTTGTTCTGGCCGCCGGGTTTCCCGCGAGCCTGCTCCTGCGATGGGACAAGGTCCAGTACATGGATGTGCTCGGTGTCTCCATGGCCCGCACCGGTCCTTTCGAAGAAGGCAATTATTTCGGACTCTATCTGCTGATTTCCACGGTCATTGCTCTTTGGGCTGGACGCAGGTGGCCTACCCGCTTTTTCAGGGTGATGCTGCCGGTGCTTCTGGCCGGTGCTGTTATTACTGCCTCACCGGCAGCCTTGCTCGGTGTCATGGTTGTAATATTTGTGGCGGTGATCTCTGGTGGTGTGGCACCGGTTGTGCGATATCTTGCTGCCATCAGTGGTGTTTTTGTCATGGGAATATTGATCCAGACCGGGTTGTTCAAGACTCTGGTCCTGGATAAATTCAGCCTGCTTTTTGTGGGTGGTGTGACCGATACTTCAAATATATCACTGGTCCAGCGCCTCAATGAAAGTTATCACGCCTGGCAAATGTTTTTGGATCATCCTTTGGGGGTTGGCATGGGCAATTTCGGCTATTTCTTTGGCCGATATCCCGATCTTTACACCTGGCTGATTACTGATTTCAACAACTTCAAGCCCATTGCCAACAATGTTTATCTGGAAGTCTTGAGTGAGCACGGCCTGCTTTTGTTTTTGCTTTTCCTGTTTGTCTTGTATCTGATGATCCGACGCCTTGTCAGAGCCAGGGAGTTCATGGTGGCCACGGGCATGCTCTTGCTGTGCCTTTATTTTGTGGCCTTTCCCACTTTCAGGCTCTCCTTGATCTGGGTTTTTTGGGCTTTGGTTGTGTTTATCGGGAGTGATCAAACTGATTTTCGGAAGCGCAGCAATGGCCAGGAAGCCACCAGCAAATAGGCCGTCCCACCAGCCATAATCCTGAAATACACCAGCCAGGAATCGAGGGCCAGCACTACCAGGGACATAACCAGCAAAGCGGGCACCAACGCCAGCACAGTCTGTCCCAAAAGAAGTGAAAAGCGTTTTCGCAGCAAGAAAACAAGTGTCGCAAAGAGGATAAAATGGCTGCAGGCCATGCCCAGACTGGCTCCCAATCCTTCCAGACGGGGTATCAACAGCAAATTCATGACAATGGCAACAATGGCGCTGATGATAAGTGGCGGAAAGTAAGCTCGCTGCCGGTCTTCAGAAACAAGGGTATTGCCCAGGAAAGTGCCAACCGCCAGCATGGTGTAACTGATGGCCAGCACCTGGAATACACCACCGGAATGGGGGAACTGGCCTTTGTAAAGAGCCAGCATAAGGTCCGGACCCACCAGATAGCCTCCCACCGCCACAGGAAGCAATCCGGCCAAAACGAATCCAAGGTACATGTTGAAGGCGCGGACGAAACCTTCGGGGTCGGTTTTGCTCAGACGTGAAAAACGGGGCAGCAAGGCCGACCACAAAACTTCGATCAAAACCATCAAAAGAAAAATGATACGCATGGCGGCGGCGTAGCCACCTACAATTGCAGGAGTGGCCAGAATTCCCAGGATGAGGATATCAATATTCAACAGCACCCGTTGCACCACAATGTTGGCGCCCATGGGTAAAGTTTCGTGGCCTCGTCGGCGAACTTCGGCGACACTTGGCAGGGAGGGTAACAAGACTTTGCCGAACCAGCGTGCCAACGGAATGCCAATGACCAGATTGCTGCCCACCACCGCCGCAAGGTATAGAATGGGTACTAATCGGTGGCCATCCATCCCAATTAGTTTTTCCAGGGGAGCCAGCAGCACCAAGACAAAGAGGGCGTACAACAGACTCAAGGCTGTTTTGGCCAGTCCGACCCAGGTCATTCGCTCCAGGCCGACGGCGACCCAGGAGAGCATGAATACCTGGGGCAGGACGGCTGCCAGGTAGATCAGAAAAACCCAGGGGTCTTCCTGATAAAAAGGAAAATAAGGCAGCAGAACCAGGCCGGCGGCAAACACCACTGCTGCCTGCATGGCCATCATGCCCATATGGGATCGCACATAAGACAGAATGGTGGGTGGTGAATCGAGGCGGGAAACTTCGCGGATTCCCAGGGAGAACATGCCCCACTCGGCGGTGATCAGGGCGTAGGCCATGAAGGTGACACCGATTTGCACCACACCGAACCAGTGGGCGCCAAGATGTTGGGTGAGGTAAATCAGGGCCCACACATTGAGCAGCTGGCTGGCCACTTGGCCAGCGG
>JAUUYW010000250.1 GCA_030590265.1 Candidatus Krumholzibacteriia bacterium | reverse complement strand
GGTACTTTCGGGAATTGAAAACACTACGGGAGAAAATCGGAATATCTTCCTTGAAGGCAGCGATGATGTTGAAATCACGGTCCAGGATTCGACCCTGACCTTCGCGATCCAAGGTGATGATCCCTTGTCCCGTATTGTCAGGAAGGGTAATTGTCCCAAGCAAAGACAGCCCTAGATTATTGGTTCCCTCCTTGCGAATAGAGAGCTTGCCGGCATTCAATCCAACACTGAAAAGAGAGTTTCCCCTGCTCCCTACAATGATGTCCAGGAGACGAGGGTTTTTGGAGGGAATCAGCTCACAATCACCCAAATGCTGTTCCAGAGTTAGTGATGTCTGAAGTTCACCCTGGCCGTTCCAGATGTGGATCGAACTCCTGGGAGAGTAAGTACAATTGAGCGAAGTAACGATTTCATTTTTTCCATCCCCATCCAGGTCCCCAATTCTCAGGCGACAGGAGGCTGGTTCTTCGGCCAGGGTCCTGGACCAGAGCAGAGTTCCGTTGCTGTTCAGGGCCACAAGGTGTGGTTTGTCATCCCCAAAGCCATTGATTTGGCGTTGACCCATGTTGGCCGTAGCATTGGCGGCAACCAGAACTTCATTTGTGCCGTCACCATCCAGGTCAATAATTTTGCCTTCCATGGGCATAAAACAGGCACCGGAAATAAAGCTCCAGATGGTTTTTCCGGTCCAGGGGTCGACGGCAAAGACACCTCGCTTATCAAGATCGAAGCCAACTTTGCAAATGAGGATCAGGGCTTTTTTCAGGCCGGAATCGGTGGGCACATCCATGGCGCCTAAAACACTGTAGGCACCATCCCAACGACCGTCGCCGTTGTTGTCTTTTCCACCGGGAAGTTCGAAGCTGTTGAGAACTGTTCCGGTCTGAGGGTTAATAACCCAAAAGCGGTTTCGACTCCCGTCTTTGGTGCACCCGCTGACAACAATCAGGGGGCGATCCTGGCCCAGATCCAGGGAATCAGAAATTGCAAAAGCGGATCCCTCACTTGGTTTCACATAAAAATCGGGGTCGAGGTTAATTTGCCAGTGAACGGTTTTGTCAGTGGAGGAGTATTCATTGCACATCACGTATCTGGCTGAACTGCGGATTATTTCAAGGCCGGGATCATCATCGGCATTGATGAAGGCGACCGGGTTTCCCCTGTTGCCATAGTACAGGTGAGATACCCAATAATCACGTGCGGGGACGGCCAGGTAAGGAAGATATTCGGGAATGTCGTCCAGCTCGACAGTGTCGAAATTGTCGGCGGCGAAAGATGGATTGCCAGGAGAATTTCCGGAAAAACCAGGCACAAAAACGGCCATAAAAACAAACGCCAAAAACAACTTCATGATATCTCCCCATTATCCCATCTATGAAATCTGCGATAGTAGATTATACTGCAAACCCATCTGCATTTCAACAAGTTGAGCCAGTTGGTGATTTGTCATCTGACCAACACCATCTTCCGCACCTGTGTACTTGAACCCATGGTGAGCCTGGCAAAGTATTGTCCTGACGGCACCATCATTCCCGTGTCGCCACGACCATCCCATTTGATTTCATGCCCGCCACTGGGCAGGGTTGTTTCAAGCAGGCGGCGCACCAATCGCCCACCAACATCATACACGTCCAGGCGCACTTGGTTTTGAGCTGCCAGCGAGAAGGAGATAACCGTGGTGGGGTTGAACGGATTGGGGTGGATCGAGCACAGACCGGCAAGGGGCGAGACGGTGCCGATACTGCTGGGACTCATGAGCGCGAGATCGAAATGGGCGATGAAGGCGTCCGCATCACCGTGGGGCATTTCCTGGTAAGCACCGGAGGTTGTGGGGAAAGTCGGTGACTGTGTCATGCCGATGACCAGCAGGTGGCCGGCCTGATTCATTACGGTGGCATAGGCCTCGTCCATGCTCTCGCCACCCAGGTAAGTGCTGAACCCCAGGCTGGTTCCTCCATGGCTGAAGCGGGTGATGAACACATCGTTGGAGCCGTTGTACGGGGGGTCGAAGGTTGCGGTGCTGGACGGCAAATCCGCCGAGTTGGTGACGCCAACAACCACTACTTGGTTGTCAGGATCGACGGTGAGAGCCCAACCCTTGTCCGAGCCGCTGCCGCCAAAGAAGGTGCTCCATTCCAGGGTGCCTCCTTCGGGGTCGAACACGCTGATACAGGCGTCGCTGTTGCCATTGAAAACCTCGTCGAAGACGCCGGCGGTGGTGGGGAAATTGGCTGAAGTGGTGCTGCCGGTGACCACGGGCCGACCAGCCGTGTCGAGCACCAGGTTGACGCCTGTGTCATGGCCCGAGCCGCCAATCAGTGTGCTCCAGGTGAGGGTGGCGTCGGTCATGTCCAGCTTGCTGACGAAGATGTCTATGCCGCCGGCCGAGCTGGTTTGGAAGGCCCCCGCAGTGGTTGGAAATCCCGTGGCTCCGGCTTCGCCGACGACCACCGCGTGCCCAGCCTGATCCAAGACCAGGCCGTTGCCTATGTCATCGCCTGGGCCGCCCAAGTAAGTAGCAGCCAGAAGCTGACTGCCATCGGGGGAGAATCGACCCACGAAGGCATCCCAATTGCCATTGTGCACCGGATCATGGGAGGTGAGGGTCATGGGTAGATCGGCCGAAGTTGTGTAGCCTGCCACTACCGGACAATCGTCCTGGTCCATGAGCACTCGATTGATGACCTCGTTGCCGCTGCCGCCCCAGTAAGTGCACCAGATCAGCTCACCACCGGAGGCGTCCAACTTGACGATCCAGCCGTCGCGCAGACCGTTGCTCGTGGAATCGAAAGCCCCCGCAGTGGTCGGAAAATCGGACGAGGTGGTGGTGCCGGCCAGGACGGGATTGCCCATGGAGTCCACGGTGATGGTGGGAATGACATCGTCGCCGGAGCCACCCAGCAGAGTGCTCCAGATCAGAGTCGTGCCCGAGGGATCAAGCTTGGCGACAAACACGTCGTTCATGCCGCCATGGGTGGCATCGTAGCATCCAGGTGTCGTGGGAAAATCGGGAGACATGGTGCGGCCGGTTATGAGCAGATTGCCGTCGGAATCGATGACGATGCTCAGACCTTTTTCACTATGTTCGCCACCGAGCAAGGTTGACCAGACCATGGTTGAGGGCCATTGATCCAGAGGTTGGGCAGCGACAGGGTTCGCTGCTGAATTCAAGCTCAGCGCGGCGAGGATGAAAATGATGCGAAGCACGATGCGTGACATTGGCGATCTTCCTGGAGAATAAAACATGTTATGCGCTTGGCCGGGATGACGCTCTCGACGTCAAGATCCTTACTGGTGGCTGTGCGGTGGTGCCATCGTACAATTGTGCAATTGTACCACAAATCGGTTAGGATTTCCACCGGTGCCAATGAGGCCCAAAGAGGTTTCCAATTGGTTTTGATGCCAGATCTGGGGCATTATCAAAAAACCATGTCACCACTTTTCAATCAGACCGTATACTCGTGTGTCCAGCAACTCGAAACCACAATGGGAAGCGGATCCGCCCTTGGAGTTGAAGAAGAAACTGCGCGACAAGCACCATCAGCTGTTGTTGATGTTGGCCCGCAAGGGAAATGAAGACGCCTTCCGGCGGCTGTATCGTGAGATCCATGATCCCGTGGCAGCCTATGTGAACCGGCGGGTGATGAACGCGAATGATGCTGAAGACATCATTTGCGACGTCTTTCACAAATTTCTGCAGCGGCTCGACAGCTTTGACAGCGGCAAAGGTAGCGTCCTGACCTGGATCGTGACCATGGCCCGCCATGCGGTGATCGATCATCACCGTCGGGTTCGGCCAGTCACCGTCAGCAGCGACGAGATGGCCGAGATTTTGGCCGGTTCGCGGCCTGGTGCCCTGCAAAACCTGATTCGGGAGGAAGACCTGCAGCGAGTGCAGGCGTTGCTCCTGAAACAACCGCCGGAGATTCGGGAAATGTTTGACCTGCGCTTTGGCCAGGGCCTGCGAATCCGGGAAGTGGCATTGGTGATTGGCATTGGCCAGGATGCAGCCAAGCAGCGTTTCGCGCGAACTTTGCAGCAACTTCGAGCGGAGTTGAGGGATGAATCAAAACCAAGCGTTAGCAGGAAAGGAGAAAGCTCATGGGCAGTGACCGACTGAAAAAAGATCTGGAAAGGTTGCACCAAACAGACAACCCGGACGTCCAAAACGTTCATCGTTCGCAGGCCCTGGAGGAAGACCTCCTGCTTCGCTACCGGAAAACTCACTCTCAGAAGAAAAGGTTGATCAACATGTTGAACCCTCATAACCGTCTTGCCCGTTTTGCCGTCCTCGGCCTGGCCATGCTCCTGATCGGAGTGGGCGCCTGCTCCACCGAAACCACAACCGAGGTGGAAGTTGGTAAGCAGGTCAGCATCAGTTTGCCGCCCGGTGCCGGTTCCTTTGACAAGTCAGTCGATCTTGATGCCCAAATCCATGAAATGGTTGATTTGCTGGCCAACTCGGCAGGTGTTGACGGCGTCAACGTCAACCTCAATGAGGATGACGGCGTGATCGCACTGAGCATTTTGTTGTTTGGCGACGACCTGGACAGCGAGGCCCTGGTCAACATGGTCCGCAACGATTTCCCCGAACTGGCCGATGCTGAAATCGTGGTGGACGACCTTCAGGGCACCATCACCGAGAGCTGGGCCGAACGTTTCGGACGCGAAGTCTTTCAAATTGAAACCGACGGTGCCACCGATGAAGAAATTCGGGCCCAGGTGTTGCAGCAGTTGGCCGAGCAGGGATTTGAAGGCGAGGCCGAAGTCAACGTGACCACTGAGGGTGATGAGCAACGGATTGAAATCATTTTGACCGAAGAGGAAGAGGTTGTGGAATAAATCCATCCTGAGTTGATACTTCGATGCCCCCCGAAATGGCGAAATGCTTTTCGGGGGGCATTTTTATCTGTCGAGATATTCAGAGTGCCAGTTTCATCAGTCCGGCCATACCGCGGGTAAAGCCACTTGGCGGCGGTAGCAGGACATCCAGTTCCTCGGTAGTTTCGACCCACTCGCACAGTCCCGGTAGCAGGAGGAAGTCGAGGAGACCGCTGAGAGCCTGCCAGCCGCCCACGAGAAGTTGCACCTCCCCGTCCATGACCATGCTGCGGTAGTCCATGTTCGTACTGCCGACGGTGAAATAGTAGACGATCTCCTGCCGCTCGGCAGGCGTGAGCTCGTGCAACATGTTCCTCGCCAGCGCGACCCATCCCCCGAAGAGCTGCTCGGGGACCTCGCACACGTCCGGGTCCGCCTGACCTTCCTCTCGCACCGAGGACTGGCTGGCCAGGTACTCGATGTAGGATCGGACGATGACGGCTAGCTCGGGTCGGGCCATCAGGGTGCGCCAGCCGGTACGCGAGGCGAAGAAATTGGCTTTGAG
>JAUUYW010000177.1 GCA_030590265.1 Candidatus Krumholzibacteriia bacterium | reverse complement strand
GTGTCCGTGTCTTCCACGTAAAATTGGCCCGTGCTGCTTTTGCGGCTCCAGGACTGGCTGGCGCTGCTGCTGAAACTCACATTGAAAATGGACATGCGTGGCGGACGCAAAGACAACGACCAGTTGCCGCCGGCGTTGTAGTCCTTGTTGTCGTGAAGCTCGTAACCGGATTGGTCCAACCGAAAACTGTATCCCTGCTTAAAGCTGGTATTGCGAGCCAGATTTCCCACGAAGCTGCCATCGTTGCCCCCGCGCAACGGCTTGGCCAAGGCGAATTCCCGGAAGTTGAAGGACATGGATGGCAAGGTCTGAGTATTGAGACGCACGTCGGTGGTGGGATCGTCGTCTTCAACATTGGTGAACTCCTTGCGCGAAGCATCGAGACTGGTGCTCACGAATGAAAAGTTGCGGCTAATGTAAATGCTCGACTTCATCTCGCCGCTGACAATATCACGGTCGCTGCCGCCGGCCAGATCATTGCTGCTGAGGGTCGTGCTGGCCATTTTGACATCGGAGCGAAATTTATAGTCATCAAAAAGCGTGGGCTGGTTATGGTTCCAGCGGAACTGCCATTCCTTTCGCTCATCGGATCGCAGACTGACCTTGCGGGAGTAGTCGATACCACCATTGAAGGCGTACCGCTTCACATAGCGATTGGAGATGCGGTAGGCAAAATCTCTGCGCTCGTTGTAGTCGGCCTCAAAGATAAAATCCATGTATTCATTGGTGGCCCAGTAGTAGCCAAAGTCCCTGATGTAACGGCCTTCACGGCTGGACCAGCCAAAGTCGAAAGAGGGAAAAAGAATACCCGATTGCCGGCCGGATTTTAATGATTTGAAGAAAAACGGCAAGGCAAAGATCGGCACATTTCCCACGCGCAGGACCATGGGTTTGGCCACCACTTTATCGCCCATGCGCATTTTCATCTTGTCGGACCAGAAATGGTAGTGGGGCTCTTCAAGGTCGCAGCTAGTCATGCGGGCATCGCAAATTTTCAGGGTGCTGTCGGGGAAACGCTTGATTTCATCCCCCACATAGTAATATCCGTCAAATGTGGTCACACCACGCTTGACGGCGCCGGTCCGGTTCTCAAAATCATACCCCATTTGGTATCCGGCGATGTCTTCGCTGTCTTCAATGAGCGGATCGCCTTCTGCATAAAGTTCGCGATCCACCGTATCGAGATTGATGTGGTCGGCAGTGAGTTTCATGGTGCCGAATTCAAGAGCGGCGTTGGTGCGAATGTCGATGGATTTCTTTTCCATCTCGAAAACCACCGACCCGCCGGTGTATTTGACATCTTGGGCGGTGGTCAGGAAATCCAGCCCAGCGCTGCTGGTATCGTAACCAGCCGAGGCCAGAGAGTCGAGGGCGGCGGTCATCAGCGAATCGATAGTATCGGCAGCCAGATCGGGACTGGCACCGGTGTCGAATAAATCATTCATTCCCATAAGCTGTGCCAGGCTGTCGGCGTGGGCGATGATAAAGGAGTCGGCCACCGCCACCATGCTGCTGTCGATTCCCACGGCATAAAGAGAATCGGCAAAGGCAGTGCTGTCGGCGGCACTGCGCCGCAACATATCGGTCAAACGGTCCGATTTTCCCAACATTTCCTGCATGGCAGCCAGCTTGGCAAAACGGTAATTCCCTGACATGTTGCCCACCACGTGGACCCGATTGACCCGCTGGTTGCGAAAATCGAGGGTGATGGTATCGCCAAGAACATCATTGGTGGCCACTTCGTCATCGAGATCCATGGGGGTGTAAATACTATGGGCCGAACCGACCACCACCGTCTGGTCAATTTCCTCATCCACAAAACGAATGTTGATGCTGTCGCCTTCGATGATATCCATGCGCGGCAGCCCTTTGTAAAGGGCGGCCAGGCTGTCGGGAGTGGAGTCTTCCATGTGGGCCGAACCGATGAGGATCACCCGATCCAACTGACCATCGAGATAAAAGAACTCGATGCGGTCACCGACCATGGTATTGCTCTCGGACATGGACACCCTCGGGTTGCCCATCAGGATCATGTGCTCACGGCCGAATGCCACGGCCGAATCGGCCACCGCCAGGGTTTGGCCCTGGTGAATGCGCACCGAGTCGACCATCACCACTTTGTTTTCCAACCGGTAAAACCGCATGACCCCGGAGATGCTGGTGAGCAATCCTCCATCCGCCTCACGACTGGTCATGACAGGATTTCGATCCACTTCGGCCAGGTCGGTTGCGCCATCAAAAAAAGCATGGTCGCCAGTGACCAGGTTTTGGGATCCCGGTTCCATGATTCGCACGTGGCCGAAGGCTTCACCGGTGCCGTCCCGACGATCACGAGTGATGGTATCGGCGCGCACCGTGTAATCGGGTGTGACCAAAAGGGCATCTTCAATGAGGTGAAAGAAACGGCCATCTTCGCGGGATTGACCCTTGCGGGCGGTGCCGATCACCTCACCTTCGGTCAGACGCACGTCACCAAAAAAATCGGACTTGCCTTCTAACCGATAGTGGAAAGCGTGGCGGCAGGTCAAGACTCCAGCATCACGAGTCAAAACCACATTGCCGATAAACTCGTAAACTTCCCGGTCGCGGTAATAAAGGGCAGTGTCGCAGCTGGCGGTCAAGCTATCCCGATCAATAAAGACATTACCCAGCAGATAGGTGATGCGTTCACCGTTGACAACCCGGTCGATCCAGCGGTCGGCAAGGGTCTTGGTGCGGGCGGTTTTTTCCGGCGGACCGACCTGGGCCGTGGCAATGGAATCCCAAACCAGGGGACGCACTCCCATCAACACCATGACCACCAGTGAAGGCAACAGAACAAACCGGAACAATCCGGTCAAAACTCTGAACAGGGGGCTGCCTTCATTGGATTTCATCAACCAATAGCCAAGCTTTCTCTGGCCAGACAGGCTGCACCCATTGCGGCGGCCAAAGGGCCCAGTTCAGCCAAAACAATGGGCACATTTTTAGCTTCCTCAGCCAAAACAAGCTGGGGAACCATGGCACGGGCGGGTTCCAATATCAGCTCTCCGGCCTGGGCAACACCACCGCCGATGATCACTCGGTCAGGATCCAGAATATTCACCAGGTTGCCCACAGCACAACCGAGGCGATGCCCAACTTCAGCAAAAAGAGCCAGGGATGCGGCGTCACCCTTCTGGGCCAGCAAACTCAAATCAAGAGGTGTCAGGTCGTCACCTTTGTCGGAAACCAGAAGGGAAAGAGCAGTGTCTTTCAATTCGACACGCGCCAAAAGCCGGGCTTGTTTGACGATGGCCACACTGCCGGCCCAGGCCTCCAGGCAACCAACACCACCGCAGGTGCAGGTGGGGCCAGAAGGGTCCAAAACCATGTGGCCAATTTCAGCAGCTCCATTGTGACTGCCTACAATCAGCTGGCCATTCAGCAATACGCCACCGCCAACACCTGTTCCCAAGGCAATCATGACCAGGTTTTCACAGCCCCGGCCGGCCCCAAAACGGTACTCCCCATAAAGAGCCGCGTTCACATCATTAGCCACCACCACCGGTTTGTCGGAAAATTCATTGGCAATGATTCTCTTGAGGTTGGAATCTTCCCAGCCGGGAAGATTGGGCGAACGCCCCAGATGCCCACTGATGGGATCAACAATACCGGCACAGGCCAGGCCCACGGCCGTGAGGTTGGAAAAAACCGGCTTGTTCGAGTCGGCCGGCGGAGCGATTTTTTCGGCCACCTCCATGGCCAGGCGGGCCATGGTCTTTTTACTGCTATGGGGGTCTGTTGGCACTTCACCTTGAAAAACAACCTGCCCGTTGCTATCGGTGATCACATATTTGACGCCCGTGCCGCCGGTGTCGGCACCCAAATAGAATTCAGCCACTGCCTACTCCTTTTCAGGCCGATTGAATCAATCGGGCCAGCACTGGGCCGGCCTGTGTTTTCTCTCTGGTCATCTCCAAATCCGTGAAACCCAGCTTGTGAAGCACTTCGGCCACCATGAAACAGCTTCCGGTGACCAATACCCGATCGTTGGATTTCAGGTTTTCGGCCAACCAAAGCAAAGCGGATGCCAAATCAGGAGCAACCAGGCCTGGGGAAGTTCCGTCCCACCCATCGGCCAGATTTGATGATACCAAGCCCCAGGCCTCCAGCAAAGCCGACATTTCATCAGGGGTCCGGCTGCGGGGAATGGAAACCGGAGCGCCCAGAAAAAGGTCAAATCCCTGAACCGCTTCAGAAGATAGTTCTTCAAGTTCCTTGTTGTGCATGGAACCAAAAAAAACGATGCGCCGACCACCGCACTCAGCCCTGCGAAAATGATCCAACACCCCGGATAGAGCCTGCTCGTTGTGGGCCGTGTCGAAAATAAAATCCGGACCCTGGAGCAGATGCTGATACCTTCCAGGCAGGAAAAGATTCCCCAAAGCTGCAGAAACATCCTCCGGCAACAGGCGTTCATCACAAAGAGTTGCCAACTCAGTCAGGGTCAACAGGGCCAAGGCGATGTTGCGCCGCATGCTGGCCGCCCCTGGATCGGGCAGGTTTTCAAAATAGTGTTTCCGCAAAGCAAGGTCCCAGGTTTCAGAGAGTCCCGAAGCCGGTTGGGGAGACCAGCGGGCCAACTCGTCCAAAAAGTACACCGAGCTACCCTTGGTCACTGCCACCTGGAAAACCTGGAAACGAAGCTCATCGTCCACTCCGCAAAACAAAGGGGTCTTGTCCTTCAGCAAGCCTAACTTTTCGGCGGCGATTTGCTCTCGGGTATTGCCCAGAATTTCTTCATGGTCCAACCCCACCGTGGTCAGCAGGATGGCTTCGGCCGGAATGGCGTTGGTGGCGTCCAGACGCCCTCCGAGGCCCGTCTCACAAACGAAAAAATCAGCCTTATTATCCGCCGCCACCTGGACAGCAAGGGCAGTCAGGGTTTCAAACCAGCTGGCTTCATTTTTTTCCGTGAGAGGTTTGATGGCCGCCACACGCCGGGCAAAATCGGCCTCGTCGATGGGCTGATCGTTGATGCTGATGCGTTCGTGCACCTTCAGCAGATGTGGACTGGTGAAGGTGACAACTTTGAAACCTGCCTCCATCAGCAAATGCGCCAGGATGCGGGTGGTGCTGCCCTTGCCGTTGGTGCCGGCCGTCACCAGAGTGCGCAGCTTCAATTCCGGATGGCCAAGGCCCGCCAACAGCCCTTGGATGCGCACCAGGCCGGGCCGAATGCCAAATCGGTTCAAGCTGAAAAGCCAGCGGGTTGGTTCGTCAGCAGCGACAAAGGGAGGGGCCAGATCCAGTCCCACCCCGGGTTCGCCGGGGTGGGACTGGGAATTTTCAGGACGGGGATTTCCATCTGGACGGGGATTACCCTCAGGACGGAGATTACCTAGTGACATGGGTGGTCAGCCTCTTGGGGGGCGTCGCACCGATACATCCCGTCCATCAACGAACCAATGAAGGGTTCGTTCCAGGGTGTCCTTCAGGTCTTTGCGCTCACTGATGAGGTCCACCATGCCTTGCTTTTTGAGGAACTCCGATGACTGGAACCCCTCGGGCAGATCACCACCAATGGTCTGCTTGATCACCCGAGGTCCGGCGAAACCAATCAAGGCCCCGGGTTCGGCAACATTGATGTCTCCCAGGGTTGCGTAACTGGCCGTCACTCCACCAGTGGTGGGATGAGTCAGAATGCTGATAAAGGGAATGCCTTCCTTGCGAAGGCGAGCCAGCACCGCGCTGGTCTTGGCCATCTGCATCAGCGAAAGCAGACTCTCCTGCATGCGCGCACCACCGCTGCGGCTCAAGATGATGGCCGACTCGCGGTATTTCAAACTGTCCAGCAGGGCCCGGGCGATCTTCTCGCCAACCACCGACCCCATGCTGCCACCCATGAATGAAAAATCCATGATGGCCACCGAGACTGGAATCAGACCTATCTGGGCCCGACCGGTGATCACCGCATCCTCCTTGCCTGTCTTGCTCCGACTGGCTTTGATGCGATCCTTGTACCGCTTGGAGTCTTTGAAATCCAGGGCATCCTTGCTGGTCAACCCCATGTGGGTTTCTTGCCAGGATCCTTCATCAAAGAGCAGATCGATGAACTGCTCGGTGCTGAATGGCAAATGGTGCCCGCAACTGCCGCAAACCCAGAGGTTGCGGTCCAATTCACGGTGATACAAGACTTCCGAACAATTGGGGCATTTGCGCCACAAATTGTCTGGGATATCTTTCTTTTGACTGGCCAGGGCTTTGATGCCTTTGGCGGCCTGTGTCAACCAGGACACGGCGTCCTCCTTGGATAAACAATGATTCCGATTCAACCCACCTAAATTAGCCTTTTCCGGGGGTTAAGGACAACCCTTTTGTTGCCGGTGTTAGCAGCTGCTATTGGGAAAGCACCTTCAATCAACCAGCAAATCACTGCAATTGGCCGTCATGATGATGGCATTTTCCTTGTTATCCTGATAATACCCGGGCCGAACCCCAACTTCAGCAAAATGATGACGCCGGTAAAACGCCCTTGCTCCGAAGTTGCTTTCTCTCACCTCAAGAGTCACTTCCGACTGCCCACCTTCAACCGCCAAGCGCACTGCTTTGAGCAGCAGAGCCGTCCCCACGCCCCGACGCAAATATTGCGGATCGGTGGCGATATTCAGGATGTGCAGCTGGTCGGCCACCCGCCAGGCCATCAAATACCCACACAAAGTGCCTCCCAGCTCCGCTATCAGGGGCAGACGCATGGCGTCGGCCCGAAGTTCACTGAAAATAGCTTCCTGGCTCCAGGGATCGGAAAAAACAGCCTTTTCCAGACGGATGACATCAACAAAATCGGCAATCTCGCCCAGGCGAATTTTCAGGCTCTCGCTCATGAAGACGGCCGGCGGCTGGAATATTCCGTCACCTCATCGCTGGGTTCCCGAGGTGTCAAATCCAGATTCCGGTTCAACTCCGCATCGCTG
>JAUUYW010000184.1 GCA_030590265.1 Candidatus Krumholzibacteriia bacterium | reverse complement strand
CCATCCGGTGCTCGGAACTTTCAACCTCAATGCGGAACCGGTCATATTGATATCCACCCGCGGGTATAATCACACCCTCAGCAATTTCAAAAGGCACATAAAGCCATTCATATTGGGGGACATAGTTAGCTTCAAGATGCTCGCCAGATTCAGTTCTGGCATTGAACGGGGCGGTGAAGATCCGCCACGATTGAGTGCGCCCTTCCAAATCCTTGACCACCCGGGGATAGAGCTCAAACTTAAACTGCCGCACCCAGTCGAACAGACCACCAACAGGGCGTGGCATATAGGCACCCCCACCAGTGAACCAACGTGTGCCGGGCCGAGGCAAAAAACCAAGAGCTGGGTCCAGGCCTTCGCCCATTTCCCGGTAAATCAAGGCAACATCCCACAAATCATTGGGATAATCGACTTTCAGGCCCCACCCGTCGTGGCGCCCATCTGGAACATCACCTTTGCTTCCTGCCACCCAACCACCAATGGAGAAATTCTTGTCTCCACCCAGGGTGGAGGTTTGCCAGATGGCGTCCAAGCCGAGCAAGGTATTATCCGAAATACCGTTGGGGTCTCCGTCAGTGGCGATGGTCCCAACAGTCAGATGCGAGTTGACGTCGTAGGTCACCCGGCCAACATAGAGGTTGGTTGGGGCAGCAACATCCGAGTTTCCGGTCCGCACTCCTAACAAACCAATACCCCAGCGACCACTGCGGCCCAAAACTTTGCCACCTACATCAATAGGCACTTGCTCACCCTGGTACAACCCAATCCGGCGAGAAAAGAAAGCAAAAAAATCGCTGCCCAAACCCGAGCCGAATTCAAATTGATCGGAACCTTCGAGAAAGAAAGCCCGCTTCTCGGGAAAGAATAATGGGAACCGGGTTAGATTGATTTGACGAGTATCAACTTCAGTTTCGGCAAAGTCCGTGTTGACAGTGACAACAGCACTTAACTCCGAAGTCAGATTCCAGGTGGCGTCACCTCCAAAATCACCGGTGGTTATGTGTTCATCGGAATCCTCATCTTTGTCAATATGGATGATTCCGTAGGGACTGATGGAAATCCCAAGGCCTTGTTGCAGAACACCCACACCCGTCAAGCCACCAGCTCGGCGGAGATCGGCAAGCTGGGCATTGAGGGAACTGTCGGCCCAACGCAGGGTGAGTCGCTTTCTGGCAACCACCCGCTCCAAATTCAAACCCCAGCGGTCTATTCCGGTGGGAAAGCGCAAAGTTTGTGCGGGGATGCGTATTTCGGCTGTCCAGCCATCACCGGTGCGGACGGTGGCGGCATCCCAAATGCCATCCCAGTCGTAAGAAATATCTTCGGGCCCGGTGATCAGTCCGTCGACCCTGGCACCAGCGGCATTGATTTGAAAATAATAACCGCGACGCTGATCGCCGAAGGGGTCAAGGACAATGGCCACACTGTCGTCTCCATCCAGTTCCCCGTCCCTTTCCATGGTGTGCACCGCTATTCCGGTTGGATCCGGATCGTGGCAGATGAATCCGATTGTAATGCCAGCAGGATCCACCAGAAACAAAATTTCGGTTCGGAAAGGTGTGGGCTGACCGGGATAGGGGTCTTGTTGAACAAGATCGTCGATGCGACCAGCACGTTGCCAGGCTTCTTCATCAAGATTTCCGTCAAGAGTTAGATCGTTGGTCAACTGCCAGGCCGCAATGTCTGGTACCAAAGCACCGGATGCGATGTGAGGAAAGCAGAATAGAATAAGTGCCAAAAACAAATATTGAACAATGGGTGCAGTGCATGTCGGTTCTTTTTTCAGATGCGTGAAAATACGAAAATCCCTTCATCCAAATCATTTTCCATAATCTTGAAAACTTCGGGCATCGATTTCATCAATTGCAACATTGCCGTTCCCCTCTCATCCAACCGATTTGGCAGAAAGTGGACAGACGGGCCGAGAAAAACAATTCCCACTCCGAACTCATTCAATTTTGCAAGCAGATCTGTTTCACTGATTGTTTCGGGGAAACCAATCACATCCCTTCGGAAATGAATGTGCCGCTGCAAAGGCTCCTGCACCATGATAATATCCGAAGAGGCTGTGTTTTCAACAATCCAAACTGCTCCGGCACCTGGATCGACAAAACCCCGACCTTCAGCATCAACGCTGGTCCGAAGAGGATAAGCCATGCGCCAACCATTGTGAGCCAGAGCGGCAAGAATCATCATCCCAAAAACAAGGTTGGGTAAAATGCGAAATTTACGGAAGGATACTTCCCTCAACCCAACAACCACGAACCAGCAAAGGATCGGCAACACAGGAATTAATAGACGTGTTTGAACCCCGGAAGGATACCCGTCAAAATTGAGCAAAACACCGCCATAAACCACCAAATACAGTGTGAATATTTTAAACCTGGAACCTTCAATACTTTGGCTCGAAAACTTCACAGCCGAAAAACAAATCAACCAGAACAGGGCACAACCCAAGACAACTAAAGCAGGAAGATAAAATCCACCCATACCGAAACGAGTCAGTACTCCAGCCACCGGGGCACCGAAAACAGGTACCAAAACCATTGGCAATTCGGCAAGGTAATGCAGAAGATTGTTGGATATCAAAGGCCAGACAGCCCAGGCTTCCCGCGTGAACATCTGGGTCCAATATGCTCCGGAAATGGGCGCGACTTCGCCGGATTGAAGCAGCCACCCGGGCACAAGAATAACAACCACAGCCAAAATGAATCCCAGAACCAACCAAAACTGCCGCCTGAAAACTAATATAATGCTGATGGTCACAACAACAGTCCAGCCCACAGTGCGAACACTGATCGCCAGGGCACAAAGCAGGATAAGAGCCAAAAGATGACGTTTCTGCTGCTGGATATCTGGCTTCATACTTGAAAAAACCAGCAGCGCAGCCAGGGAGACCACCGCAAAAACAGTGTCACTGAGCACCCGACCCGACCAGGCAATGACCCAGGGATTGAGCATCACCAGAGCCGTCACCATCAACTTCGTTTGTTTGTCGGCATGGGGGCCAGGCAAGGTCAAGCACAGGGGAATGAGCAGCAGGGTGAAGAAAACCGGCAGAACTTTCATGGGTGACAGAGAGTGCGGAAATAGTTTTGCGATGGGGCTGAGCAACAATGGCAACCCAGGCGGGAAAATATCAGGGTTCGTGGGTGCAACATCTGGCCCGGTGTTGAGAACAGGACCCAAGCCTTCGGCAATGGAACGCGCCATCTCAATGTAATAGGCATCATCCGTATTGGCTCCAATGGGAGTTTCGTTGCTACGGATAGCCATCATCAGAACGGCCAGCAAAACAACCACACCCAGAAAGAACTTCTCCTGCCTGCTCCAGTTGTCGTGGCATATGAACTTCATTGAGAATTGATCCATTTCAGTTCATTGGAAATGATGTAGGTTTAAGTGGCACGATGCATTCTAATGGGCTTTGTCCTCATCTTCCACACGAAAAAGCCTTGGCCCCGAATTACCATTGTGGCATTTTATCATAACAACCTCTTCACCAAAACCTAAACGGACTGAAACACAGCATGACAACCACAACCAACAACAACCCATGGCGTCTGGTGGGCCTTGCCATTCTGCTTGGAGCCATTGTCCTGATGGCCTTCAAAGGACGCCAGTGGTGGCCCATAGTGGAGCAGATGGTTTCCGATGGTGGCTCCCTGGGCTTTCTCCTGTTCATGGCTTCTTTTGTTGTTCTTACCAGCCTCTGTTTTCCAGTTTCGGTTTTGGGTTTCACGGCCGGAGTCCTGTTTGGTCCCTGGCTTGGTTTGCTGCTGATCTTTCCTTCCGGGATTTTGTCCGGCGCCTTAATGTTTTTCCTTGGACGGACCCTGCTGAGAGGGTTCGTGCACAACCTTATCCAACGCAACCCCAAGCTCTCGGCCATTGAAAATGTTGCTGGTGATCAGGCCTTACGTCTGAACATTTTAACACGCCTTTCACCCTTTAATTACGGTCTTGCTTCTTATGCTTTGGCAGTGGGAAAAAGCCCTTTTAAGGCTTACATGCTGGCTATAGTAGCCATCTTACCCAGCATGGTGGCCCAGGTATGGGTAGGGGCGCTGGCTGGAAAAACAGGTGAATTCAGCAAAAATGGTTTTGGCGAGAACAAACTTGAATTGGCTTTGCTTGTGGTGGGTGTTTTGTTCTTTATTGTTCTGACCTGGCAAGTGGGAAAGATGGTCAAAAAGGCCCTGGGTTCGGTTGAACCACCCTCAAACGACTAATTCGCATTGCGCTGCCCGGTGGCCCTGGTCTACAATTTCTCCACTGACGCCTTTCGAGGCTCTGAGTAACTTCAACCCAACGGAAATGGCTGGCAAAAATGCTTGGCACAACGCAATTGCTTCTCTTTGGTTTAGCACTGGTCATCGTTGGCTCCTTTGTTTTCAATCGCCACCAGCGCCTGAGGGCCGAAGCCATGACGGCTTCGTTGAAAAAGCTCAATCGCGAACTGACCTTGAAAATTTCCGAAAACGAAGACATCACCCATCGGCTTCTCAGCAGTGAAGCCCGCCTCAGACGCGGCATTGATGATCTGGGTGCATCCCTTTGGGAATTGGATTTGGTGGAATCCCGGCTTTTTGTTTCGGATCTTGTTCTCAAAGCCACGGGTTTTACCTTGGATGACATCAATGAAGATCCCCAGTTCTTGCTGGAGTTAATCCATCCCGATGATCGACCGGGGGTGAAGCAATCCCTTTCAGATCTGAGTTCACAAGTTCAAGCTGAAGTGATCTTTGAAATTCGTATCCTTTTTAAGGATGACGATTACCACTGGGTCCACAGCCGGGTGACCGCAAACCACGACGAGTCCGGCACGGCCTTGCGTCTGGTAGGCAGTTTTGCCGACATCACGATCAGGGTATCGGCCGAAGAAGAACGCGATCGTCTTTTCAACCTGTCCATCGATATGCTGGCCGTTTGGGGATATGATGGTGTGTTGCAGCAAGTCAATCCGGCTTGGGTGCGGGTTTTGGGGTGGTCCCGTGATGAGCTAATGGGGCAACCTCTGACCTTCTTCATTCATCCCGATGACCTGGAAATCACCCAGGACGCTTTTGATTCCCTCTTCCAGGGCCAGCCTATCGATGAACTGGACATGCGATTCCGTTGCCGCAATGGCAGTTTCCTTTGGCTGAGTTGGAGCTCCTTTCCCTACCCGGACCGGGAAGTCGTTTTTTCCGTTGTCAAAGATATCACCCACAACAAAATTGCCGAGCGCAAGCTCTTGGATTACCAAGACAGATTGCGCTCCCTCAGTTCACAGCTTTCTCTGGTTGAAGATCGTCAGCGCAAAGAGCTGGCTTCGGCCATTCATGATGGCTTGGCCCAGCAATTGTTTGGAATTCGCGCCAAAGTGACTTTGCTCAAATTCCCGGACAAGATTGAAGTGCCCCAAGTGGTTGGTGAAACCCTGCAAATCATCGATGAAACCATGACTCAGGCCCGCAATCTCAGTTTTGAACTCTTCCCGCCGGTGTTGCATGAAGTGGGCCTCGAGGCTGCCCTGGGCTGGCTGGCCCACCAATACGGGGCCACTACCGGCATCTCCTGTCGTCTGGGTATAGAGGGGCAAGGGCTGGAATTGCCTGAAGATATTCGCACCATGGCTTTCCAATCGGTGCGCGAACTCCTGGCCAACATCCGCAAACACAGTGGTGCTGACCATTGCTCCATCACCATCAGCCATGTGGATGGTTTTCTCACCCTCATGGTGGAAGATGCCGGAAATGGTTTCGACCCCAACTCCATGCGACACATCACCGATCCCCAAACCGTCAGTGGAGGGTTTGGGCTCTTCAGCATTCGAGAACGCATGCGTTCAGTTCATGGTCGAATGTTGATCGATTCGAAACCTGACAAAGGATGCCGTGTATTTTTGACTTTCCCCAATGGAGAACTGGCTTCCCCCAGTGATCCCCTGGCCTCGAAGGAGTCCTGAATTGGTGGCGTTCTGTTAGTTTTATAGCAGGTTAGTAGGGATTATATAAAACTTTTAAATATATTGGTTTATTTTGAAACATTTGTTATATAACGTTCGTTATGTACTTGAAATTCTCCCTGAACTTTTGCATTTGGTGGTTGCCAATGGTTCGAAAATCAGTTTTTTCGCGTGAAGAGATCATCAAGGCCGGGTTTGACCTGGTGGATCAACAGGGTTTGGAGCAGTTGACAGCCCGCAATGTGGCTGAAAAGATTGGCTCTTCAACAGCCCCGGTTTACAGCACTTTCAGCACTATGGATGAATTGGAGCAGGCTTTGGTGGACGAAGCGGTGGTTCGTCTCATGAGCGGCACACGCCACGGTCAATCAGGACACCAGTTTTTGGACATAGGACTTGGGGTTCTGGATTTTGCCTGGAAACACCCACGTTGGTATGAAGCACTTTTTCTAGCCAAAAGCAACCGGCCGGATCCTGGTTTCAAAATCATGGAAGCACTCCTGGAATTCATATCTGAAATGCCTGATTTGGTTGATTTGCCTGAGACTGAACGCATCATTGTTCTTAAAAAAATGTCCATTTTCACCCATGGCCTGGCTACGGAAATTTGCCTCGGCCATGGATCGGCGCACTCGGCTGAAGAGTGGAATATCCTGCTGGACGAAGTGGGGGAGACGATTTTACGCGATGCTTTGACCAGAAAACCTCGCCAACAGGATGAGCTCAACCTTTTGGGTTCCTTATGCCATTGGGACAATCCCACCAACCTTGAAAAGGAAGAAGACTGAGATGTTTGCCTCCTTGTTT
>JAUUYW010000541.1 GCA_030590265.1 Candidatus Krumholzibacteriia bacterium | reverse complement strand
TGGTCAGTTGCAATGTGATCACTCCCCAGCTGTTCTGGTCCAAGAAAATTCTTACCAACATCGGCAACATGTGGGTGATGTACATTTTTGTGAATATCGGCATGTGGTTCGAGCGTTTCGTGATCACAGTCACTTCGCTGAGCCGCGATTTTCTGCCTTCGTCCTGGGCATATTACGACCCGACCATCGTGGATATTCTGACCTTCGTGGGTAGTTTCGGGCTGTTCTTTACCCTGATTTTGCTTTTCATCCGCTTCGCGCCGTTGATTGCCATGGCCGAAGTCAAAACAGTGATGCCCATTGCCGATGCCCACGGTGGCAAGCGCCGCTCGGTGGGCGACTATCATGGCGACATTCCCCGTGATGATGAGGAAGGGGGAGGCCGCTGATGAGTATGGAGATGAACAAAAACATGGAAAAAGGGGCCCTTTACGGCCTGATGGTTGAGTTCTCCGATGTTCCTGATCTGGTGAAGGCCGTGGAAAAGTGCCGGGATCAGGGATTCAAAAACTGGGATGTGCATACGCCGTTCCCCGTGCATGGAATGGATTCGGCCATGGGAATCAAGGGAACCAAGTTGCCTTTCTTGATTTTGGCAGGCGGAGCCACAGGCCTGGGTCTGGCCACCTTGATGCAATGGTGGATGAACGCGGTGGATTACCCCTTCATCATTTCGGGTAAGCCCCTGTTCGGCATTCCGGCCAACATTCCCATCATGTTCGAGCTGACGGTTTTGCTCTCCGCGTTTGCCGCGTTCTTCGGCATGTGGGGACTCAATGGATTGCCTCGGCTCTACCATCCCCTGTTCACCAACTACCGTTTCCGCCGGGCAACCCAGGATCGCTTCTTCATTGTTGTGGAAGCAAAAGATCCCAAGTTTGAGCTCGAGAAAACACGCGAATTCCTGGCCTCTCTGGGCGGGAATGTGGTGGAAGAAGTCAATGAAAGTGCGGAGGACTGACCGATGCCGCGTCCGATTATCTACCTCCTTCTCGTTCTGGTGGCGTTGAGCCTGATCCCCATTGGGATGGTTTACAAATCGCGGGCTACGCGGGGGCGAACCGACACCAGGATTCAGGTCGTTTACGACATGGATCAACAGTTCAGTTTCAAGGCCCAGCAGGAAAATCCCTTCTTTGCCGATGGCATGGCCATGCGGGGACAACCGGAGGGCACTGTGGCTCGAGGGTTTTTGCGGGAAAACCCGGTTCTCTTCACCGGCACCACCGATGGCGACACCATGTGGGTTGCCAATTCTCCGGTGGCCGTCACCAACGAGGTGATGGACAGGGGGCAGGAACGGTTCAACATTTTCTGCGCTCCCTGCCACGGTGTCAGTGGCAACGGCAACGGACCCGTGGATGTGCGTGCTGCCGCATTGGGTGAAGGAACCTGGGCAACGCCAACGGATCTGGCCAACCAGGCGGTGGTGGATCAACCCGCGGGCAAAATCTACAATACGATCAAGAACGGCATCAGGAACATGCCGGCTTACGGTGCGCAGATCAGCGCGGAAGACCGTTGGGCCATCGTGTCCTATGTGCGAGCCATTCAGGCTGCGCGCAATTTGAACATTGACGACCTCCCTGAGGACGTCCAGCAGGATGTTCGGCAAAAAGTCGGGCAATAACTGCAATAACTATCCTGCGCCGATATGAATTTCGGCCAGCATGGGGAGAATGACTTGGCTCATCACGTTCCCAGCCTTGACGATACCAAAACCACTTTGGATGGTCTTGGCCCAAAGGTGTTCACCATTTGTACCATCATCGGTGTGGTCGGCTTGGCCGCCACAGTTGGTCTGGGTGCAGCCGAAGGCGACGGCTTCCGTCATTTCGGTTTCAGCTATCTGGTGAATTTTGCATTTTTTCTGGCTATCAGTCTCGGGGCTTTGATTTTTCTGCCCATCAATTATCTGACCAAGGCCAGCTGGAGCATTGTGGTGCGCCGCATCGTTGAAGTTGTGGCGGCGGCCATGCCGATATTGGCT
>JAUUYW010000283.1 GCA_030590265.1 Candidatus Krumholzibacteriia bacterium | reverse complement strand
TTTCATAAAGCCGCGGTACGCTGATGATGATGGTTGGTTTCACTTCCACAATGTCCACCGGCACGGTGTCCATCCGCTCGGCAAAGGCAATGCCACCGCCACCATTGATAACGGTGTAATACCCCGCCATGCGTTCGAGCACATGGGAGAGGGGTAAAAAGCTCAGGGTTTTGTCAGTGGGTTTGATGGGAAACAAATTCTGAATGGCTTGAACATTGGAGACAAAATTCCAATGGGACAGGACCACCCCTTTGGGATTGCCCGTGGTGCCTGAAGTGTAAATGATACTGCAGGGAGAGTCTTTTTCCACCGCAACACATTCATCTCGTGGGGCCGGCGGGTTTTCATCCACCAGATTCTGCCCGATTCGCAAAAGTTTCTCAAAAGGCATGATCCCCGGGAGACTGGTCTCATCAAAGGCAATGATATCCTGAAGGAATGGCAGGTTCTCCCGAATGGAGTGAATCTTTGTGGCTTGTTCCTCTGTAGAGACAAAGATGGCCGTGGGTTCACAATCCTTGAGAATGTACTCAATGGTGCTGCACATCAAAGTCGGGTAGATTGGCACAGTGACGAGGCCGGAACAGTGGCAGGCCAAATCGCTGATGGCCCATTCCACGCGGTTTTCCGAGAGTATGGCAACTTTGCTTCCACCTTTGGCCCCCAGGGAGCGCAGGCCATAGCGCAAGGCACGAACTTGCCGAAGTGCTTCCTCACTGGATACATCGGCATATTTGCCGGTTTCATCGCGGTAGGAAAAGAGGTCCGGGCGTGGAAAATCGTGCACCGCAGTCAGGAAGAGTTCACTAAGGGTTTGCACTGGCATGGGGGTCTCCAGGGAAAAGGTCCAACAAAAACACCTGTTTCGTTTTGGAAGGCATTATCCTTACTTGCTTGACCTGCATTTGTCAATAAAGACAAAATAGCATGGTGGCTGGCGTTGGACCATGCCAAGAGTGGAAATCTCCAGCTAAAGGAAGGTTATTGGAATTGCCCCACCCGAATTGCCAGGAAATACAAACATCCCTGCTGGCTTGGTTTGCCCAAAACAAAAGGTCCTTGCCGTGGAGAAAGACCCCCACGTTGTACGGAACCTGGGTGTCCGAAATAATGCTCCAGCAAACAACCGTGGCTACGGTTATCCCTTTTTGGAACAGTTTTATGGCTCTTTTTCCCGATGTTCAGGCTTTGGCAAAGGCCGATGAGGAGGAGATCCTCGCCGCCTGGTCCGGACTGGGGTATTATCGCCGGGCCCGCAACCTTCACAAGGCGGCTCGCTTTGTCATGGAGGATCTCGGCGGGGTTTTGCCCTCCAGCCGCCAGCAATGGCAAACCCTGCCTGGAGTAGGGGCCTATGCCAGTGGAGCCATTGCCAGCATTGGCCTCGGGGAAGTGGTCCCCGCCGTGGATGCCAACGCCCGCAGGGTTCTCAGTCGTTGGTTTTTTGACGATCCTTTGAAAGCCGCTCAACCAACTCCTTCTCAATGGGAGAAGATGGCCCGGGAGATTCTTGACCCCGGGTGTCCAGGTCAATGGAATGAGGCTGTGATGGAATTGGGTGCTGTTCTATGTCGGGCAGACAAAGCCAATTGTCTCCAGTGCCCAGTGATGGACCATTGCCTGGCTGGTTTGGCTGGAGTTGCTTCACAAATTCCCCAGACCAAAAAAGCCCCTCCCGCTACCGCCATTGCCATGGCTCTCATTGCAGTCTACAAGAATGACCAGGTTCTGCTTCTTCCACCCGGATCTCCCGCCATGGTGCTTTTGCCCGACTCTTGGGAACTTGGGCGGCAAGATACAACCGGACTGCACCAAGGGCTGTGGAACTTACCATCGACCCCATGGTATTTTGATTCTCCTGGAATCAATGATGCTCTGGACGAACCTGGGTTTGTCCGGAATTGGCTCCAGGATCAGTTAGCCAGTGAAAATTGTCCCGTTGGGGAAGATGTCATTGTGCCAGGCGCAGTTTTTTTTCATAGCATTACACGGTATCGTTTGAAGGTGAAGGTATGGAATATTTTTCTCGACAATTATAATTTCCCCCAATCCCTGGAATCCATTGGGGGAAGTGCTTTTGGCCCCTCAAGGGATAGTAGGGAAGGGACATCCAGGTTGGGGCAGTTTGTTCCGATGCAGCACAAACTCCCGGTTTCGAAATTAATTTCTAAAGCCATTCAACCACAACGACCTCGGAATGTTTGACTTCTTAGGAAATGTAAACCAACTTTAACCAAGTCAATCCCCCAATTTAACAGCCTTTGCAGGTGCGAGGTTCAGGATGTTACAGATCACCAGACAAACAGAGTATGCAATCCGAGGTCTTCAGGAACTTGCTCGTCGCAATGATGATGCCCCTGTTCAATTGAAGATCATCGCCGGCGCCTGTGAGGTGTCCGAAGCCTTCTTGGCAAAAATCTTCCAGATGTTGGCCCAGGCAGGTGTTGTGAGATCTCATCGTGGTGTGAAGGGTGGATTCAGTCTCGGGCGCAATGCTGCCGAAATTTCCCTTAGGGAAGTTGTTGAAATTTGTGAGGGTGGTATCGTATTGAACCACTGCTTGCGCAAAGTGGACCCTTGCAGAGATGTTGAGACCTGTGCCGTTGCCAAAGTCTGGCAAGAGGCCCAGGATGCCTTGACCGGAGCATTGGATCGAACCAGCCTTGCCGACGTCATGTGATGCCGGACAGTTGTGAGCGCCTCATCTTCGGTTGAGGCGCTTTTTTTTCCTTATTTTTAGACTTGCCGGCGCCGTCGCAATTGACCACAAGCTGCTGCAATATCCTGCCCACCAGAAGCTCTAATAAAAGCCGGAATTCCTTTATTGGTCAGGATCTTTTGAAAAGCCAAAATCTTTTCCAGGTCGCTGGGTTTCAGTTTGCCGTCATCCAGACGGTTCATGGGGATGAGATTCACCTTAAAAGCACCTCTGTGAGCCAGGGCCGCCAGTTGTTTGGCTTGTTCTGGAGAATCCGTTTGGTGGGCAATTAAAACCCAGGCCAAGGTTGCCTTGCGTCCAATATTTCTGGCATAGGCAGCAGCCAGATCTACGGCCTCCTGAACGCCGGTTCGGCCAGGTACGGGCATGGTCTTTTTCCGGGATTCATCCGTGGTTCCTCCGAGACTAAGTGTCAATCCAATACCAGGATTGCTCTTGATAAGCCGTTGCAATCCTTCGGCGGGACCACTGGTGGAAATCTGAATTTTTCGGCGGGACATGCCCAAACCCCTGTTGTCCATCATGATCGACAGGCTTTGCTCAACATTGTCCCAATTGTCAAGGGGTTCACCCATGCCCATAAAAACCACATTGGGTTGGCGGTGACCAAAATGGGGGTGCGGGTCTTTTTGCAGATCCCGACGCAACATCAAGATTTGATCAATAATTTCTTCGGGTTCCAGATTGCGAACTAGTCCGCCCCTGGCTGTTGCGCAAAAACTGCAGGCCATGGCACAACCAACCTGACTGGAAATGCAAAAAGTGGGATGATCACCCATGGGGATGATGACGCTTTCGATGGTTTGCCCATCGCGGAGTTTGAAGAGAAACTTCCTGGTACCATCCTCCTTTGAAACCAGCCTTGTTTCCACTTCAAGAGCACAAAGGTCATAGACCTCTCTCAAGGTTTGCCGCAGGGTCAGGGGAAGGTTTTTCATCTCCTGCCATTGAAAAACTCCCTGCTCAAAAACCCAAGCAATCAGTTGGGCGGCTCGAAAGGCAGGCAGCCCTTTCAACTCTGGTATTTGGGATATTTGTTCCGGAACCAGTGAGCGCAAATGGGGTTTCATGGACAATCTTCTCTTTCAAGGCTGGGTCCGATCTTGACACATGCCCTAGAGGCGGTGCAAGCTGTCGCAAGATGTGCAAGCGGTTACCACTTGAATAATTCCCATTGTCCCAGCACGCAAGGATTGACCTGTGAAAACGGTACTGATTGTCGACGACGAACTCGCCATCCGTGAGACCATGGAACAGATTCTGGTCTATGACGGCTATGATGTGCAAAAAGCAGCCTCAGGAGCGGAAGCCCTGTCCCAATTGGAAAATTCTTCACCCGACGCCATTTTGTTGGACATCAAAATGCCCGGCATGGATGGTTTTGAAGTGCTGGAACAGCTAAAAAAGCGTCAGATCACGGCTCCCGTTATTGTCATTTCCGGGCATGGAACCATCGAGACTGCCGTGGAAGCGGTCAAAAGTGGGGCCTACGATTACCTTGAAAAGCCTCTCGATCGATCCCGCCTTCTGGTCACTCTGGCCAACTGCCTCCAACATAAGACCGTTCTGGATGATCGTGAGACTTTGCGCGTAAAGGTGGGATTGGGCACTCCCTTGGTGGGAGAGAGTCAGGCCATCAAGGATGTCAGGCATTTTATTGAAAAGGTCGGTCCCACCGAAAGTACGGTTTTGATAACCGGGGAGAATGGGACGGGGAAGGAACTGGTGGTCAATGCCATTCATAGAGCCAGTCCTCGTTGCGACAATGCCCTGGTCGAAGTCAATTGCGCAGCCATCCCCAGAGACCTGGTGGAGAGTGAACTTTTTGGGCATGAGAAAGGCAGTTTTACCGGAGCTGATCGTCAGCGAATCGGGAAATTTGAACATGCTGATGAAGGAATTCTTTTTTTGGACGAGATTGGCGACATGGGGCAGGAGGCTCAGGCCAAGGTTCTCAAGGCTGTGGAGGAAAACCGCTTCCAGAGGGTTGGCGGAAGGGAAACCCGTGAAGTGGACGTGCGGATTATTGCGGCCACTAATCGTGATCTCTCTTCAACTGACAGCGGATT
>JAUUYW010000460.1 GCA_030590265.1 Candidatus Krumholzibacteriia bacterium | reverse complement strand
TAGGCCTTGGTTCCCGTTCTATCGGGAAAGGGGATCGGTTTGTTCTCCACAAACGCACCATTGAACAGGGGCATCAACTGCTGTTGTTCTTTTTTTAAGTGGATGATATTACTCATCTTAAGGTCCTTGGGATTTGAAGATTTTCAGGCTGCTAACATATGTGTCTAATTATAATGATTACAACAAGTTAATAGATTCGTCAAGATACAGGTTATTAGCAGGGCTAGAAGAGAGTCGACACTCAACAAAAAAAACCCAACTGAAATTCCCAAAATCAGCTCCGAGGGGGATCGGTTTCGCCATTGGGAGAATCACCAGTTGGGTTTTGTTCAATTCTTTTCAAGATCAGGAGGTCAGCCTAGGCATCGGTATCTGGTAAAGTCTCAAAATCGGGGGGGCATGTTACCCGATAATTCTTCTTCGCCACCGACTCCACTCAACTTCAGAATCCCCAAGACGACCAGGTGAAAGAGATTCCGTTCGCAGATAATTGAGTGGGAGCCTCCAGCTGACCTCCCTCACTGTCATTGTCCCGCTGCGACTCACATCCCAACCGGACCTTGTTCGCGTCGACGGGGTTCGTCGTTCGCTTACTCAAGTGAAAAAAGCAAAAAACGGCCGAACTGGCCTGAGGGTGACCTTAGCTTTACCTTAAGGTTGTCTCCAGATGTTGTATGTTGTTACATTTCAAGAGATTAAGTGTTTGATAGCTTTTACTAAAAAGATTAAAAAAAATGGCACCACCTCCGAAATAAACCCTCCCGGAGATTTGGTCTTTTACTCCAACCCCTGCAAGACCATCAAATCACCCTCCATTTTCCCCGTCCTGGGATACAAAATGGACAACCCGTCGGGAGAAACGGCCAACCCGTTGCCGGTCATCCCTGACAACTCCGTCAGCAGGCTAACCCGACCCTGGGTCAAATCTGTGATCGCCAGCATAGGCACGCCACCAGTGCGCAGAACCCAAAAAATCGACTCCCCATGCAAAATCCAGTTGTGGGTATCCTGGATGGCCAAGCCATCGAGAATTAACTCTGGCTGCTCCCCATTATCGATTTGGCCATTTTCAGCCAGGGATTGTTGCCAAAGTCCAGGTTGGCTGGGCTGTGTGTAGAATAAAAACTGCCCGTCAGACGACTCCACCGCCGACACCACTTCTTTGGTGGTCACCGGGCTGGATTGCTCATCATCCAGGTTTCGGCGACGAAGCTCCCAGCCATTTTCCAAATCCGAACCATAGAGCAGGCTGTTTCCATCATGGGACCAGGAGGAAAACAGCTCGCTTTGCCCATCCGGAGTCAAAATTCTTGGTTCTGCTCCACGAGTGGTCACAATCATGACCACGGATCGGCCTTGTTGCAGAGCGTTGAAAGCCAGTTTTTGGCCATCCGGGGACCAGCGCAAATTGGTCAGCCCGGCACTGCCCAGGTTGGTCAGTTTTCGCAGATTTTTCCCGTCTTGATCTGCCAGCCAAATTTCAGGTGAGCCACTGCGAGCAGAAATGAACGCCACCTCATTGCCATCCGGACTGAAATCCGCTTCGTACTCCCAGCGTGTGGATTTCAGGAAAGCCGAGGTTTCCAGCTGCCAGGGGTCCTTTTCGAGGATGCGGATCTGCCAAATATCCTGGTCCACCTGAACTTGCTCAAACACCAAATCCCCACTCTTGCGGGCCACGCTTGGGTTCCAGGCAAAGGCGCCGGGCGTGGGAATGAATTCCGGAACCTGATCCTGCCCCCCATTCAAGGCAATGCGCCACAAATTGAAAGTCCCGGCCGGGGAAGCGGAATAAATGAGATGACGGCCATCGGCTGCAAAGGCCAGCCCCTGCAAGTTGGCCAGATCCCCACCCACTTTGCGCACAGGACCATCCGGCAAGGCAGCCCAGTACAAACTGCTGTGACCGCTGAGCCCCACACCAACCCAGGCCACCGACGCACCATCAGGAGCAAACCGAGGCTGAAAATCTCCCGCCCGTTGACCATCGTCCAAGAGCAACTTCTGCACCTGAAGGTCCTGAAGATTCAATTGATAGATTCCGTATTTTCCCGATTGTTCGCTACGAGTGGCAAAAAGAAGACTCTTGCCATCAGGCGCAAAATCCACACCCTCCACCCATGACGAAACCGGATGCAGATTACGAATCGCCCCTCCAAGGGATGAAACCAAACTCAGGGTTCCGGCACCCCACTCTCCCTGCACAAAAGCTACGGTTTGGCCGTCGGGTGACCAGGTGGGCCAGGCCACCCATCCCGGACTGTCGGTGAGTTGCAGAAGAGTTTCAGAGTTTTGCTGTTTGACGAAGATGTTGGTGGCATGACCATCCGGACTATCAGGGTCGGACCATACAAACGCTACCCGCGTACCATCAGCAGAAAAGGCAGGATGCCATTCGCGACCGGGAAAACTGGTAAGAGGTTTGGCTGAAGCAAAACCGTTGATGCTTCCAGCTGTATTTTGCCCGGAATTTATCATGTTAAACACCGAATACACCGCCAGGACAAGCACAATCACGATGATCGAAGGCAACAACAGATATTTCGAATAGGAAAACTTGTTCCCGGTTTTTTGGGTTGCGGAGATGGGTTCCGGGCTGATGGTGGCAGCTGGTTCTTGTGCAGAGGTAGTTACAGGAGAAGTGATTGGTAATGGAATCGGGATAGGCCCAGCCGGAGCCGGCGGTTCAATCAGCCGATAACCATGAGTCCTGATGGTCTCAATAAAACGGGGCTCCCGCGCCTTGTCGCCTTAAATCCGGCTCAACTCACTGATGGCCCGGGTCAG
>JAUUYW010000167.1 GCA_030590265.1 Candidatus Krumholzibacteriia bacterium | reverse complement strand
TTTTCCTTTACCTCAGTTTCTCGGGCTAGGAGGGCGCTGGTTTGTCGCTCATAACCGATCACATTCTGTCCTGGGTAACTTTCGTACCGCTGCTGGGTGCGCTGGCCCTCTGGACTGTAGTGCGCAAGGATAGTTACGCTCGCGTTTTCGCGCTGGTGGTAGCCCTGGTGGATTTCGTGCTCTCGCTGCATTTGTGGTTCCACTACGATGCCGGCACGGGCTCAGACATGTTCGTTGAAAAAGTCGCCTGGCTTTGGAATGGACAGATCAACTACCATATGGGCATGGACGGCATCAGTCTGGTGCTGGTCATGTTGACCACCTTTCTGGGACCCCTGGTAATTCTTTCTACCTGGAAAGCAATCAACCAGAGGGTGAGCATGTTTCTGGGCATGATCCTGTTTCTGCAGGCTGCCATGCTGGGCACTTTCTTTGCCCGCGACATGCTGCTTTTCTACGTTTTCTGGGAAGCCATGCTTATTCCCATGTACTTCATCATCGGCATCTGGGGTGGGCAACGCCGAATCTATGCTGCCTTGAAATTCTTTATCTTCACCATGGTCGGCTCGGTGTTCATGCTGGTGGGGATTTTGTTTCTGTTCTTCAAGGCCGGCAGCATGGGGCTGACCGAGTTCATGAACCTGCACCTGGACGTCACCACCCAGCGCTGGCTCTTTGCCGCTTTCTTCACGGCCTTTGCCATCAAGGTTCCACTCTTTCCGCTGCACACCTGGCTTCCTGATGCCCACGTCGAAGCCCCGACTGCGGGTTCGGTTATCCTGGCTGGGGTCCTTTTGAAAATGGGTACATACGGGATGCTTCGATTTGCCATGCCCTTGTTTCCCGAGGGTGTTGCTTTCTTTGCACCGGCCATCAGTATTCTGGCGGTTATCGGGATTATTTACGGAGCCCTGGTGGCCATGGTGCAACCGGACGTAAAAAAACTTGTTGCTTATAGCTCGGTCAGTCACCTTGGATTTGTGGTGCTCGGGTTGTTCAGCCTGACACCTCTCGGGGTCGCCGGTGGTATTTTCCAAATGCTGGCTCATGGTTTGGGTACCGGTGCGCTTTTCCTTCTGGTGGGAATTATTTACGAGCGGCGCCACACCCGTGAGATTTCTGATTTTGGTGGTCTCGCTCATCAGATGCCGGTTTTCGCCACTTTCTTCATGATCGTTACTTTGGCCAGCATCGGTTTGCCCGGCATGGCTGGTTTTATCGGCGAATTCATGATCCTGTTTGGCACCTTCTCAAGTGCAACCCTGGCTCACTCCCAGCTGATGGCCATTTTGGCTGCCACTGGGATTGTGCTCGGTGCCATCTACATGCTGTGGATGTATCAAAGGGTTTTCCTGGGCAAGCTGAGCAACGATAAGAACAAAAATTTACCGGATATGAGCATTCGCGAGATTGTGGTGCTGGCTCCCATCGTGGTGTTCATCTTCTGGTTGGGGGTGCGGCCCGGGCTAATTCTGGACCGCATCGAAGCCAGTGTTGAAAAAGTTCTGGCTCCGTTGGTCCAGGTGGACGGCCATGAGCAATCCCATCCAGCGAACAATCACCACGCCCGCCTCGAAGGCGACGCGGCGAGCCCGGTCCTTGTGATCCGCGATACGGAGAATCAGTGATGAATGAAATAGTCATTCCCGACTTCGGTGCCCAGATTGCTTCGTTGCTGCCCTACCTGATGGTGGCCGTGGGGGCTTTGGTGGTCATGCTGGTGGACGCCTTCGTGAAAACCATGAAGAAGGACCACCTTTCTTACCTCACTCTCCTTGTGCTCATCGGCACAGTGGTGGTGCAGATTACCAGTGACAGCAGCCAGCAAACCCTGCTCGGCGGCATGATGATCAGCAATGGTTTTACCCACTTTTTCAACTATCTGTTCTGTGGTATTGCCGTCATGACGACAATTTTCGCCACGGGATTGTTTGACCGTGAAGGCCAATACAGGCCGGAGTTTTACCCACTCATTCTGCTGTCGACTTTGGGCATGATGGTTTTGGTGGCCTCCAACGATTTGATGACACTGTACCTTGGTTTGGAAACCATGAGCCTGGCAACTTACATTTTGGCCGGTGGAGTGCGTGGGGACGTGCGCAGCAGTGAAGCCGGTTTCAAATACCTTATTCTCGGCGGCTTTTCATCGGCTTTCCTGCTGATGGGGATGGCCCTGGTTTATGGGTTTGCCGGCGGAACCGGGTTTTTTGATATCAGTGCCGCTTTGAATTCGGGCCATCCTGATATGGGCCTGCTCACCATAGGCTCGGGTCTGATGTTGATTGGTTTTGGGTTCAAAATTGCCCTCGTACCATTCCACATGTGGACACCGGATGTTTATGAAGGTGCGCCTTCTTACATCACCGGGTTTATGGCTACGGCCATCAAGGCCGCAGGTTTTGGCGTGTTGCTGCGGTTTGCTGTTTTGATGCAACCGCAGTTGGGCTTCATTTGGTTCCCCTTGCTGGCAGTGCTATCCGTTTTGACCATGAGCATTGGAAATCTGGTGGCCTTGGTTCAAAGCAACATGAAACGGATGCTGGCCTGGTCCAGCATTGCTCATGCCGGATATCTTATGTTGGGCGTTTTGACCTTTATCCGTCCTGGTGTCGGTGGAGCCGACATGATGGCCGCAGGCTCTTCGGTTCTGTTCTATCTGATCGCTTACAGTCTGATGAACCTGGCCGCTTTTGGGATTATTAACATTTTGGGCAGCAAAACTGGGGAAGATGGGGATCAGATCAGTCGCTATTCCGGACTGGGAAAGAAAAGGCCGTTGGCCGCGGTGACCCTCGCGGTGGCCATGCTCTCCTTGGCGGGAATTCCCCCCTTGGTCGGTTTCATGGCCAAATTCTACCTGCTGCAGGCTGTGGTGCAGGCTGGTTTGGTGCCCTTGGCCATCATTGCTGTGATCAACTCGCTGGTTTCGGTCTATTATTACCTGCGGGTGATCGTCATGATGTATTTCCATGATCCTGAAGAAAACAGTTATCAAGGCACCGAGTGGGTTTCGGTGGTGACATCTTCGGTTCTGGCCTTGTTGATTCTATATCTTGGAGTTATGCCTGGGGCTTTTCATCGGGCGGCGGAGATTGTATTCAGGAAATTGATTTTTTAGTTGGGATTTCTATTTCGGAAAAGGCGACCCTGTTTTGGGTCGCCTTTTTCTTGAGACCAGTATATTATTTGAAAATGTAAAAAATTCCAACGACATTTGCTCTAGATAATTGGAGTTGTTTCAACAAAAATACTCCGCCCACAACTGATGAGAAAAGTGAGTCCCCATGAAAGTGATGCTACTTTCCATTTTGGTCCTGGTGATGGCTGGCCAGGGAATTGGACAAACCGAACTTTCGACAGAATCCACTTTTGTCGTGCCCAAGGATGAGACCATTCCCGTGGATGAGCTTTCTTTACTGCTAACCCCTTTGACTCGTGACGACCTTGCCCAGGAGGTGGCTCTTTGGCAGGAATTGCTGCAGAAAAAACTGCACACTATCAGTAAAGTTCAAATCATAATGAAATATCTGAACAGGGATATCCAGGTGTTTGAAGAGGCCGAAAACGGTCTGGCCGGTTTTGTGTCCGCTTCGCAAGCTATCAAGGAGAACTTTGCAAATGCTCAGGGCGATACAACCCAGGCAGCCGAAGATAAGGGGCGGGACCTGGACCAGGCCCTTCTCGAAGCACGATTCCATCTTAAAGATTCAGTAACTCTGGCACTTTCCAGAGAAGCCGAAGCTTTCCAGATCAGCAACCTGGAGATCATTGTTCGTGAAGCCATGGATTCGTTGATTACCCAGGGAAAAAGTGATGACTACCTGGAATTCGCCACAGTGGACCTGGGCTTGGCTAGCTTGCATGCTCAATTGTCCGAATCCGGAGAAGAGTTCGACCCCAACAATGAAGAATTGATGAATGCGGTAACTGCCGAAGTGGCCGAAATCCTCAGAAAAAAAGCAGGGGTCCGGGATTTGATAGTGGAATACCTGGCCATTCTTATGCAAGACCGGGGAGAGCTTGTCAAAAGGGTACGGATGGTGATTTCCGAATGGGAGAATAAAGGGGCAACCCCTGAGGATTTGGAGCTCATTCGGATTTTTGTTGATGACGTCACAAGATTCCAGCTGGACGTGGCGGACCAGGCAACACGGTGGTCTCTTTTAAAGCTTTGGATCCAGTCCGAAGAAGGGGGAATTAAAGAAGCCAAGGGCATCGGCAAATTCCTGGCCCTGTTGTTGTTCTTCGGATTGTTGGCCATGTTAGGCGGTACGATCACCAGCAAAGCTCTTCATCGCACTCAAAATATTTCCCAGTTGATGAGGGATTTTATCATTCGCTCCATTCGCCGTGTGATATTCCTGGTGGGGTTCATGATGAGTTTGTCCCTGTCGGGAGTTAATGTCGCCCCCATTTTGGGTGTTGTCGGTGCTGCCGGTTTTGTCCTGGCCTTCGCTCTGCAAAGCACCTTGGGCAATTTTGCCAGCGGGATCATGATCATGATCTACAAGCCCTTCGATGTGGGAGATGCCATTGATGCCTCAGGCGTGATGGGTGTGGTCAAGACCATGAACCTGACCTCCACCATCATCACTACCTTTGACAACAAGCTGGTGATTGTGCCCAACAACAGCATCTGGGGTGGTGTCATTACCAATATTACCGGCAGCCAGACCCGCCGTGTCGACCTGGTATTCCGTATCAGTTACGGTGATGATACCGACCTGGCCGAAAAAATTATTCACGAAGTTTTGGCCGAACAGGAGTTTATTCTGGAAGATCCGGAACCCACCATAAAAATGCACGAATTGAGCGATTTTACGGTGAATTTCATCTGCCGGCCCTGGGTAAAAACCACAGACTATTGGAATGTGCGCTGGGAGTTGACCCGGAAAATCAGGGAACGTTTTTCTCAGGCTGGATTTGCCGCGCCGGTTGATCCCGGGGCATTTATCAAACGGATGGGGGGACCGAAGGCATGATGTTTACTACTGATGAAAGGAGAGCAAAAATGAAACAACACCGATCCATCATTATCGGCTGTGCACTATGCGTCCTCATGGTGGCACTTGGTTCTTGTTCTAACAATTCCCACAAGGAATTGACCGAGGAAGGAGTGATGTCTGCAGAATCATGGCTTCAAATGGTGGATGCAGGTCAATACGAAGAAAGCTGGGATGAATCGTCAGAGGTTTTCAAGTCTGCCGTGTCCAGGGCTGGTTGGGGACAATCTCTCAACTCTGTCAGAATGCCCCTGGGTGATTTGGTTTCCAGGGAAGTGAAGTCTGCTCAATATGCCACCTCTCTTCCTGGTGCCCCCGATGGTGAATATGTCGTTGTTCAATTCACCACGGTTTTTTCGCACAAGAAGTCAGCCATTGAAACCGTTACTCCCATGAAGGATCCTGATGGTGTATGGCGAATTTCTGGCTACTACATCAGGTGACAATAGGGTATCTCCTTTATCACAAAAGGCTTTTTCGGCAACTCTTAAAGTGAATTATCACAAAAAAAGCACAAATGCACATCACTTATCCATGTTATAATATAAGGTGAGAGTATTCTTGGGAAAGCTATTCCCGGCTCATCATTGAGGAGAACAAAAAATGAAACCCCTGCATCGGATTCTGATTCTTGTCCTGATCCTGCTGACGGCCATACCCGCCGTTGCTCAGGTGCCCCGAGCTGTATTTGTTGAAATGGGCTCGGCCACCTGGTGAGGCTACTGTCCGCGCGCACGCGCAGGTCTTGCGGTCATGCACGACCATTACGACACCATTGAATTCGATTCCATTGAATATCTGGCCACTTCCGGTGGTTTGGGGAGTCCTGACAGCGACGCTCGCATCGCCTATTACGGTAACAACGGAATGCCGCATTTGCTTTTCAACGGCGGAGGCATGCTGGTGGGTGCCGGCACCGATGTTATTGATGGCAGTGTGTACCATCCCATCGTCCAGGCCCTGCTGACCGATGCCACGCCCCGGAAAATGTCCATCAGCAGTTTTGACTTCAATCATACGGGTGCCCACGTCACCGTGGATCTGGAGCTCGAAGGCAACCTTGCCGATATCAGCCAAACCAAATTACGGGTGGCGGTTCTTGAGGATGGTCTGTCGTACCAAAGTGTGGACTACCACAATATTTTGCGCGACATGTTACCGGATCAGTCTCTGACCATTGATACTGCTGGTCAAAGCGAACAGATCACCATCAATTTCAACGTGGAGGCCGGGTGGGATCCTGCCAACATGCGCCTGTTGGCCTTTGTGCAGAATGACAATGGCAAGGAAGTTTTGCAAAGTTGCAATTCCTTGCCCGCTCCTGATTATTCCCTGCGGTATTACGTTCAGGGTGAAACCACTCTGATTGGCAATGGGATGGTCACTTTCGCTGAAAGCGCCCTGTTCAACACCGGCGCCATGGCCGACACTTACGACATTTCCCTGGAGACCAGCAACCTGCCTGCCGGCTGGAATGCGACCTTCTCTTATGATGGATCCAATTACTCCAGCCTGACCTTGGACCTGGAACCCGATGCTCGGGCTTTGTTCAACGTCACTATTGATGCAGCATCCGCCGGTGGTGGAGAGGTTACTCTGATTCTTCATTCCCAGAGCGGCCAGACACCCGATCGCACCATCACTTTCAAGGTCATCACACCCGATGTGCAGGTCCTGTTGGTTGATGACGATGGCGGTGCCGGATATGGTGCCCAGTATTTCGAGCCGGCCATTGCCTCCACAGGCAAATCGACCGCTACCTGGAATCGTGCATCCGCCGGATTGTCCGCCGAAGTGCTGGCCAACTTCGACGTGGTTGTGTGGCAGTGCGGTTGGTCTTTCCCTACCGTTGACGCCGATGATCGCGCCGCCCTTGCAACTTATCTCGATGGTGGCGGCAACCTGTTCATCACCGGCCAGGATATTGGCTGGGAAATGTACGACAATGGTGGAGCTTCGGTTCTCTGGTACAACACCTATCTGCATGCCACTTATATCGCCGATGATACCAACATGCTGAACCTGCAGGGTGTGGCCTTCGACCCCATCACCGATGGCCTGAGCTTTGGTATTTCCGGTGGCGATGGCGCCAACAATCAGGAATATCCCAGTGATATTGATCCTCGTGGCGCCGGTTCTTCGACCATCCTGACTTACGATTCCAGCCGCAATGGTGCCATCAAAGCCGACGCCGATGGTCACAAAGTTGTGTACCTCGCTTTTGGAT
>JAUUYW010000019.1 GCA_030590265.1 Candidatus Krumholzibacteriia bacterium | reverse complement strand
TGAAGGCACGGAATTCGACACCTTGCTTTTTGGCCAAGGGGCTGAACAGGTCCCCCATGTCGGCCACCAGGGATTTCAGATCAACATTTTCGAAACACAGATCCAATTTGCCGGCTTCCACCCGGGAAAGGTCCAGGATGTCATTGATCAACAGGAGCAGATCCGACCCTGCCTTGTTGATGGTCACGGCAGCTTCCACCTCGGAACGCGAGAGATTCCGCTGGCGATTCTCCGCTAAAACCTGAGACATGATCAGCAAGGAATTCAAGGGAGTGCGCAGTTCGTGGGACATGTTGGCCAGGAATTCGCTTTTGTATTGGTCGGCCAACTCCAGCTGGCGATTGGATTCCTTGAGTTTTTTCTGTTGCTTGGAAAGAGCGGTGGTTTGACGCCAGGTTTCTTTTAACAGACGGTTAACCCTTTCACGGGATCGCGCGGCATTGATGGCCACCGCAACATTTTCCCCCACCAAATGAAGAAGATCCAGATCCTCTTTTGTTACTTCTGCCAAGACACCCAGTTCCAAGACTCCCAGGACCCGACCTTCAAGATGGATGGGTGCCAATATCAGATTGGTCACCGAAGACTTCACCAGCCCTGTTTCAACTCCATGGCGGTTTTCGTTGATCCCGCGCAGAACTCGGAGTTCTTTTTGAACGGCGACCTGACCAACCAAACCATGCCCCAGCCGGATCTCAGGAATGGGCTCACTCTCATCCCACACTCCATACTTGGCAGCCACCCGAAAAGTATCCTTGCTCTCCAACAAATAGAACACACCCATTTGGGCCGAGTAATAGTTGACGAAATAATCCAATCCCGCCTGGGCCATGTCCTCCAGGGAATTCTCTCTTCGCAATTTTTCATTCAAATCGAACTGGTTGCGTTGCAAGGCATATTGCCTTTGGTTCACTTCCTGGGCGGCGCCCAGTTTGCTGATCATGAATTGGAAAATATCGGTGAGGCGACGAACCTCCTGGGGCCCACGATCCGGCAGAGTCCAAACTTCATGGCCATCGGAAACCCGTTGCATGACCTGGCCCAATTGATTGATAGGCGCCACCAAACGCGAAGAAACTACCATACCGGCCAAAGCCACCAACAGCCCGACTACCAGAATCAGGCCCAGCAGGGAATAATCCGTACGCTTCAAACCTGCCAGGGCTGCCTCTCTTGAAATTTCCGATACCAGCCCCACATGGGTGCCCAGGATTTCCAGATCCTGGATGACTCCCAAAACCTCTTCTCCATGCAAGCCGGCATAAACATGCACTGAAAAAGCGGTGGCCTCTGCAACGGAGTATGGTTGCCCGGGAGACCGCGCACCATCCCGGTGATCCTTCCAGCGCACTGCATTCTCGGTCAGCACAGAATTCAAGTGAGGTCGGTTTTCCATGACCCCAAAAGCCGAAGTCAGCAAATCCAAATCTTCATTCAGGGCGTAAAAACGAACTCCCGTGCCCACCAGTTCGTATCGTCCAATGCCGTTGTGGAAGTTGTCCTCTCCCAATTTCACAAGGATAAAACCTATGACCGAACTTTCAGGAGTCAAGATCGGCTCCACATGGTAGGCGTGGGGGATTTGGCCCTGGACCCTGGCCTTGATGTAGCCGGAAAAAGCTGGTTCTCCGCTAGCTATCGCCAACTCAAAAGTAGTTTTCAATCTGGATCCAGCACCGTGAGTATCTCCCCAATTGGTCCCGATTTTCACGGCCGGATCACAGGACAGCACAACTCGTGTTTGCACATCCATCAAAAGGACATTGATGGCCCCGGTGTTATCCCGCAGTTCCAACAACTCACGATGAGCATCCTCAATCAGGGTGCCAGGATAGTGGTCTGGGTTTGTTTTGGCGGCGAGTGTTCCCAGGCCAGGTGATTGAGCCTTGCTGGCTGCCTGGTGCTGCAAATCCTGGTAGTATTTTTCCAGGTCCATCTTCTCAATCACGGAAACAGCCTGCAGTTTTCTGGAAATATCATCAATACGATTTTGAACAGCGTTGTGATGACCCACCAGGCTGACGAAGATCACCGGCACCAGGCTGATGACCAGGAACCAACACATAATGGTGGTGCGCAAACTGCTTCTAAAAAATCCACCGCCGTGTTGCCCACCAGGAGAGCTCTTGGCCAGGTCCTGGAGTTTTGGCAAAGCATTGGATTGTTCACTATTTCGGCGCATTTTTACCCCTGGAACAGACGAATTGGCCCATGATGTCGAGGGTTCTCTAAGACCACCATCGGCATTTTTCTGTACCCACTTGAGATTTTACGGGGAAATTGAGCACTTGAGAGAATATCAACAACCAAAAAATTGCGCCGCCAGGATAATTTCCAGGCGGCGCTCTCTTGCATTTCAGCTGATCAACCGGTAGTCACCTTGGTGGCAATACCCATTTTTACCAAATGTCTATACAGCGTGCTGCGGCTGACGCCCAGCTGGCGGGCAGCCTCGGCACGATTGCCTCGGGCTTCGGACAAGGCCAGCATGATGCGCGATCGGCTGATGACTTCCGACACACTCGAGCAAACATTGGTACTGGTTGCGACCTGCTGTGGACCGGTGAAGAACAATAACTCGCCATCAAGTCGTCCAACCTCCACGCAAACCTGCCCGGTTGATGCCATCTGCACCCGAGCCTGGCGAGCGACCATGGCGATCTCCCGCACGTTGCCGGGCCAAGCGTAGTATTGCATCTGGTCCAGGCTTTCGAGATTGAAAAATTCCGTCGGTTCAACCGAGCGACCGGCTGCCACAGAAAGAAAATGCCGCAATAGAGGCTGCACATCTTCCCGGCGATCCTTGATGGAAGGCAAGTTCAGGCCAAGAATTTTCAGGCGGTAATAGAGATCCGCCCGAAATTTCCCTTCGGAAACCAGTTTTTCCAGGTCGGCATTGGTGGCAGCCACCAGTCGCATATCGACCCGGCGTTCCTGGGGATCGCCGATGGCGTGATAGGTGCCGTCCTGCAACAACCGCAACAAGGCCGGCTGTTGTTTCAGGGCCAGTTCGCCAATTTCATCCAGAAAGAGTGTTCCGCCGTCGGCTTGAGCTGCCAGGCCGATGCCATCGCGGTCGGCGCCGGTGAACGATCCCTGAACGTGGCCAAAGAATTCCCGCTCGAACAAGCTCTCCGCAATGGCGGTGACATTGACACAAACCAGCTTTCCTGAACGCCGTCTGCTATGAGTGTGCAAACGGCGGGCAAACAGTTCCTTGCCGGTTCCCGTGGCCCCGGTGATCAAAACCGGCTCCTCGGAATCAGCAAAGGCATCGCTGAGTTGAATCAGGTCCCGCATACGGGTTGAAACATGAATGATGGGAGGTGCTTCGGGAAGCTTGCTGGCAGTAGTGGAAATCTCTGCATTCCAACCATCGAGTTGCAGTTTTTCCCACCGGGAGCGGCGCCTGGCAATATCCGTCAAAAGGCCCCGCGCCTCAACCACCCAGTGATCCACACCCGACTTGATGAACGGGTCGATGGTTTTGAGCATTCCCTGCCAGGCTTTTTCCAGCATTTCACCGGTATCGTCCACCAAACCGCCATCAATCCTGGCCAGACGAATATTGGCCTGCAGCATTTGGGCGTGGGCCAGTTCAAAATTGGCTCCCACCTGCTCGAACAGTTGCACCGAACGGTCAACATGCTGTCCGGCTTGAATCAGATCGCCCATGGTGTACAGTGCCGTGGCCAAGGCCCGCCGCACCACACCTTCTTCGTGACGATCAGCGAGCCGACGGGCCAGCAACAAGGCCCGGCCCAAAACACTGACTCCTTCACTGTGCCGCCCTAAAAGAGACAAGCACTGCCCCTGACGACACATCACTTCCATGACAATGTCTCCGTCGGGAGCGATGCTGCTGCCAATAGCCAGGGCCCGACTGTAAAAGCGCCGTGCCTGCTCCAGTTTGCCTTCATCCCGATAAACATCACCCAGAAATTCCAGCGCCAGTGCTTCTTCCCGAGCCAGAGACATTTCGATAGCTTGCTTGTAAGCCTTATTCAGGACATTTCGCGCACCATCAAAATCTCTTTGCAAGCGCAGATTGCAGCCCCGGGCAATGGCCGCCCTGCACAATGGCACCTGGGCATCCACTTCGGTCAACAAATTGAAAGCCGCCTGAAATTCAATTTCGGCTTGAGGCAACGCCCCACGTTTGTAGTTGACGATTCCCAGGTTCAGGCGGTTGCCACCCATGTTCTTGCGCATGCCAAGCTTGCGGTGCAAATCAAAGGATCGACGAAACCAGCGGTCGGCTCCGGGAAAATCCGATGAGCGCACCAGGAGCATACCCTGCAGATTGGCCGAACGGGCACTTTCGAGGTCCTTGCCCAACAGCCGAAACAGGCTGAAGGCCACCTCGGCATCCTCAACTGCACGATTGGGTTGACCCAGATTGCTGAGACAATGCCCACGCAGAAGCAGATAATCGGCCAGCACCGGCGGCAATACATCCCGATGACTGTCGATGAAAGTGGTGGTTTCATTCACCACATCCAGATACTCACCGCGCTTGAAGCCGAACGACAAACGAACCAGATCCAACTCTGGAAGATCAGTCGACAGATTTTCAGGCACCATTCCCCAGCGTCCTGCCGAGGCCATCAGCACCTGAAAATCTTTGAACCGATCCAGTTGGTAGAGGTTTTTGGCCCACAAAACCACCGCATCACACACTTTGGCCGAGTCCGGGTCAGGAAGCAGAACCACCGACGCATCCGGCGATGCTTCGCATTCAATCAGGTCCAAACCTTCTCGAACCATGGTCAGAGAGGATTCATAATCCTCTGTGCGATACAATTGCAAGGCCTGACGGTAAATCAGGCCAGGCAAGGGACGCTGGGCCAGGGACTGAATATTCCTGGCGTTAGCGCACATAGCTTGTCTCCAGGCGGAATTCCTCGGCCGAGACAATTTGCACGGTGAAAACCGGAATGTCGCCCAGGTATTCCACACGCAGAATCAGCATTTGGCCTGAATCCAGGATACTGAGAATGTGGTCGTCATGACCCCCGGGAATGATCCTGTTGTCGTGCACATCACCATCTCCACCACCGATGTCGTAGTCGTTGGAATCGAGGGGATCACCCTCTCCGCCACCAGGGCCGCCGGGTCCACCTTCATCAATCATGGTTGGGTCTCTTGCCAGCGAGGATTGGGGCACCAGGAACATGGCTAACAACATTACCAGACTGATTATGGTGCCAATGGATTTTCGGAGTAATGACATCATGACTCCCTCCTAGGAAAATGGGTGGGTGACTATGGGTTTCGATGAAGCTACGGAATTGCAGAGGTTTTGGAAAGAGGGGAGCATTAGAGTCGTCAAAAGAGGGCGACCGGCCAGATTCTCGCCCGGCCGGTCAAGTTGTCACTTCATCAGGGTATCAGGCAGGCACCATGACCCACCTTTCCACCGCATCACGGATCTGACTGGTCACAAAAGGCTTGGTCAAAAAATCGTTCATCCCTGCCGATAGGCACTCACCGAGACTGGCACCGCTGTTGGCGGTCATGGCCAGCACAATCACCGGGCTGCTGTGGACTTCGTGATCGTCCGGCAATCCCTTTTCAAATTTTCGGATTCTTTGAGTGGCTTCCAGGCCATTGAGAACGGGCATTTCCATATCCATCAAGATCAGGTCGTATCGCTGCTTGCGGCAGGAAGTCTTGTACATTTTCAATGCTTCAGCACCATCGACTGCGGTTTCCACTGCAAAACCCATTTTGTTCAACAGGGCTTTGCCCACTTTGAGATTGATCTGCGAATCATCAACCAACAGAACAAGAAGTTCGGAACCCTTGGTCTCTTCCGGTTCCGAGGCCGCTGCCTCACCAGGCATGACCAGCTCAAAACTGGGCTCTTCTTCCGCTGCGGGCAGGGGTGCCACATTGGAACCCTGAGAGGCCATGGTGGGCAGGTGGATGCGGAAAGTAGTGCCTGTCCCCACTTCACTTTCCACGGATACCGTACCGTCATGGGCCTCGACCAATTCTTTGGTGATGGACAATCCCAGACCGGTTCCCTTTTCTCCCGAAGTTCCTGATTGTGACGTTTTGGTGTATCGCTTGAAAAGTTCAGGAATGTCTTCATTTTTGATGCCGATTCCGGAATCGCTCACCGCCAGAACCAATTCACCGTCCCGACCATCCCGCACCGAAACTGTCACTTCTCCCCCACCGGGAGTGAACTTGATGGCATTGGACAAAAGGTTGTTGCAAATGCGCATGAGGGAAGAACGATCGCCGAGCACTCGGGAGTCTTCGGTGGAGCTGAAAGAATCCAGTTTAACTCCCTTGGGTCCCGCCGTATGCACCAGACTTTTTACGGAATCTTCCAGGACCTCAAAGAGGTCAACTTCATCCTTGCGAATTTGCCCGCGACCGCTGGCCATCTTGCCGATGTCCAGCAGATCATTGATCAACGAAAGCAGATAATCGCCTGAGCGGTGGATTCCCTCCACCATTTCAATTTGCTCGGCTGAGAGCGATTCCTGGTCCTGCAGAAGTTGGGCATAACCCAGGATTCCGGTCAGGGGAGAACGCAAATCGTGAGAGCAGGCCGCCAGGAACTGATCCTTGACCAAATCCATATCCCTCAGTCGGGCCACGGTATCCTGGAGTTTGTGTTGAGCTTTCACCCGAGTCAGATATGCCCGCATTCTGGAAATGAGCTCTTCCTGGAGAAACGGCTTTTTCAGATAATCGGTGGCACCCATTTTGAACAGCGAAAGGATTTTTTCCTTGTCGTCGTTGCCCGAAAGAAAAATGATGGGCAAATCCGAATACCCCAGTTCACCCCTGATTTTCAGGGTCAGGGTGTCTCCATTCATGCGCTTCATGTTCAGGTCGGTGATGACCAGGTCCACTTCGTTTGCCGGATCGCTCAGAAACTCCACGGCCTTATCGCCATCATCGGCTTCGTGAATCTGAACCCCCAACCGCTCCAGGCAGTTTTTGATGAAATTGCGTGCGGTGCGACTGTCGTCCACCACCAAAACCGACATCCCTGCCAACTCGGTGCTGCAACCCAGAGCACGGTTAACATGCCGCAGAAGATCGCCAGGAGGCCAGGGTTTTTGGATAAAATCGGCGGCACCCACCTGAAAACCCCGCAAACGATCCTTGTCGGTATCATTGGAGGTCACGAACATGGCCGGAACTTTATGGTTCTGGAATTTTTTCAGTTGCTGACGAATCTCGGAAGTTTGCAGGTGTTCCAGAAACTGGAAACCATCCATTCCCTGCATAACAACCCGCAAAGTTATCAGATCAAAGTCAGCAACGGTGGTCAGTATTGCCAGGGCATCATCGGGAGTTGCCGCTTCGTGGATTTCGTATCCGGAGGGAACCAATTCATCTTTGATAAATCGTCTAGCCAGACCACTTTCTTCCAGAATAAGGATCTTCATCACAACCTCTTTGCTTCAGATACGCGCCACACATCCTGTTGAAAACCAGGATTTTTCTTTACATCTATGAGTATCGGCACGTTTGTCTTGGTATTGACAGCAATTCGGAAACACTCAGAGATTGGGAGAATGATCCATGGGAAAGGTTCTTAAAATGATGGCACTGAGCGGTTTGATAGCTTTTGGGTGCTTATGGGCAGCCTGTGATGATGGAGGCTCTGGGTCCGGCGACGTATCCGGCGAAGTGTCCGGCGATACGTCCGGGAGTACTTCCAGCACTGCTTTTGATCAGCCATGGTCCACACCCTACGGATTGCCTGATTTCAGTGCCGTCACGGTGGAATCCTTTTCGCCGGCTTATGCCACCGCTATCCAGCAGCAACAGCAGGAAATCGATCTGATCACTGCCAACAACGAGCCGGCCACTTTCCCCAACACCCTGGAGGCTCTGGAAAATTCCGGCGCCATGCTGCGGCGTGTCGGCAATGTATTTGGGGCCCTGAACGGCACCATGACCAACCCTGAAATGCAGGCTGTGGCCAAGGAGATGGCCCCCGTGCTGTCAGCCCATCGCGACGGTATACGGTTGAATGAAGCGCTTTTCAGTCGGATCGACGCTGTCTACCAACAACGCAACGAATTGGACTTGAATCCTGTGCCGCTGCGGTTGCTCACCGAGACCCACAAGAGATTTGTCCGTTCAGGGGCTTTGCTTGCAGGAACAGAAAAAGAAAAGCTGAAGGAACTGAATAAGGAACTGGCCCTGCTCACTCTGCAGTTCGGGCAAAATGTTTTGGACGAGACCAACCGATTTGCCATGATTCTGACAAACCCTGCCGACCTGGCCGGTCTCCCCGATGGAGTGATCACTGCTGCAGCCGAAAAAGCTGACCGCATGGACAAGGCTCCCGCCAATAGCTGGGCCTTCACCCTGCACAAACCCAGCCTCATCCCTTTTCTGCAGTACTCCGAAAACCGCCCCCTTCGCGAGCGCATGTTCAAAGGTTATGCCTGGGTGGGAAACAACGGCGACGGCCTCGACAACAAACGCATCCTGGAAAAAATTGCCGGTCTGCGCCTGGAAAAAGCCAAGATGCTGGGCTTTGAAACCCACGCCCACTACATGCTGGATGACAACATGGCCAAGCACCCGGATCAGGTCTACAGTCTGCTGAACAAGGTCTGGACCCCGGCCATCAAACGCGCCGGCGAAGAAGTGGTCCTGATGCAGAAAATGATTGATGCCGACATGGCTGCCGCCGGCAAAAAATCTTTCAAACTTGCTGCCTGGGATTGGTGGTTCTACGCCGAAAAAGTTAAAAAACAACAATACGACCTGGACGAAGAAATGCTGCGACCCTACTTCCAGATGGAGAATGTGCGCAGCGGCATGTTCGAAGTGGCTCATCGTCTTTACGGTTTGAATTTCAAGGAGCTGCCCGATGCTCCGCGATATATCGATGAAGTCAGTGTCTGGCTGGTGACCGAAGATGATGGCACCGAAGTGGCCGTGCTCAGCCTCGATTATTTCCCCCGGGAGAGCAAACGCGGCGGGGCCTGGATGAGTTCTTTCCGTCGTCAGAGATACGAAGGCAACCAGCGCATTACACCCCTGATTTTCAACGTGGGCAACTTCACCCAGCCGGTGGGCGATGCCCCTGCCCTGCTCAGTGTCGACGAAGTTGGCACCGCCTGGCATGAATTCGGCCACGCCCTGCACGGCATGCTTTCCAATGTGCAATACCGCAGCTTGGGCGGCACCTCAGTGGCCCAGGATTTTGTGGAATTGCCCAGCCAGGTCATGGAGAACTGGGCCTTCGAGCCGGAGGTTCTGGCCCTCTACGCCCGGCACTATCAAACCGGTGAATTGATTCCTGCCGAATTAGTGGCCAAGCTGGAAAAAACAAAAACCTTCAACCAGGGTTTCACCAGCACGGAATATCTGGCCGCTTGTTTCCTGGATATGGATTGGCACACCCTGACCAACATGGCAGATGTTGAAGCCACTGCCATTGAAGATCAGTCCATGGCCAATCTGGGTCTCATCGACGAAATCATCAGTCGTTACCGCAGCCCCTATTTCCGGCACATCTTCGCCGGCGGTTATTCGGCCGGATATTATTCGTATATCTGGGCTGAGGTGCTGGATGCCGATGCCTTCCAGGCCTTCAAGGAAACCGGGGATATTTTTGATGCTGCCACCGCGCAGGCTTTCAGGGAAAATATTCTGGAGCAGGGTGGCAGTGTTGATGCCATGCAGTTGTACCGGAATTTCCGTGGGAAAGAACCGGGTCCCGAAGCCTTGCTGAAGCGTCGCGGTCTGGCTGGTTAGGTTCACTTTCGAAAACGGTCAAGTCGATCTCCAGTTTTCGCATGCGCGCCCGCAAAGTATGTGGTTTGACCTGCAGCAATTTGGCTGCTCCCCTTATCCCTTCTGCCCTACCTTGGGCAGCAGCGAGGGCGATGGTGATATGCCTGCGAAGAGCCTCATCAAAGGGAATGATCTCGGAGATAAGATCTTTGTTTCACTATGCGATTTCCGCATCTTCACCAACTCTCCCCCAGGGGACCCAGAATCATAAACCCCATTAAAACACCAGTTAACGGGTAGGAAATCGTTAAATGGGATAAATTGTTTTTTTATTGACAACCGGATATTCAATTTTCATGCTTATGCTATCTCTACGAGCAAAAGGTGCTATCCAAAGGTGAGTCTCATGCGATTTGCCGCTCGACTTAAGATTTGGTGTGGCCCATGGCCGCCCATTCGTTAGCTGTGGGATTGGGCCTGATCCGGCATCCGGCCAGCCTGTTGATCAATCTGCAAAGGAGTAGCCATGAACACCGATCTGCCCGGTGTGGTTGTGACTGGGGCTTCTGGTTTTATCGGAAGACACTTCCTGGCTAGCGCTGCAGGCAAGTATCGTCTTTTCTGTTTGGCCCGCCGCTCCCGGCGCGATGCCGGCATCCCCAAATACGACAACATGCGCTGGACTCAGGTGGACATCGCCCACTGGGATACCATGCGCGAAGTAGTGAACTGCATCAGAGGCCATGGAGGTGCCGAGTATGTTGTGCATCTCGCCTGCTACTACGACTACCACAACATGGATAACCCCGAGTACGATCGCACCAATGTGCAGGGCACTCGAAACGTCTTGAAGTTGGCCCGACAGATCGGCACCTCCCGATTCCTATTTGCCAGTTCCCTGGCTGCTTGCGAATTCCCACTACCGGGTGAAACTATCACCGAAGATACCCCGCCAGACGCGCAATTCGCCTATGCCCGAAGCAAGTGCCTGGGTGAAGAAATGGTGCGGGAGCACACGGAATACTTTTCAGCTTCGGTCCTCCGTTTGGCTGCTGTCTTCAGTGATTGGTGCGAATATCCGCCCATGTACGTATTGCTTCGTACATGGCTGGAAAGAAGTTGGAATTCCCGTATACTGGGCGGTCGCGGCGACTCTGCCGTTCCCTACATTCACATCCAGGACCTGGTCAAGTTGCTGCACCAAATCATAGATGGCAGCAATCAATTGCCACGTTTCGGCACCTACAATATCAGTCCCTGCCACACAACCAGCCACCGTGAACTCTTTTCTTCAGCCACCAGGTTCCATTTCGGCAAAACTCCAGATCCCATCTGCTTGCCCAAGTGGTTCGCCGGTGTTGGTGTTCGTTTGCGCTGGTGGCTGGGCAACGTGATTGGTCGTCCTCCCTTCGAAGCGCCCTGGATGGTGAAATACATCGACAAGGAACTCAGGGTCGACGCGAGCCGAAGCCACATTGAACTGAATTGGAAACCAACCGAACGTCTGGATGTGCAGCGCCGCCTTCTCACCATGATCGATAACATGAAATCCCATGGCGAAGTCTGGCACATGCGCAATGAAGAAGTTTTGCAACGCGTGGGACAACGACCGAACCTGCTGATCAGTTACGAACTGGAGGATTTGCGGGAAACCCTGCTGGAGACAATTGTCGATTATGTGAAGACCCCATCCCTCGGCGAACAACTCAATCGCTATGCCGAGATGCCGCCCAAAAACCTGCTCTGGTTTGTCACCCTGGTTTATCAAGTGCTGATTACCTCGGTGCGCACCCGGGATCGACATTTGTTCCGGCACTATGCCCAGGTCATCGCGTCTCAACGCAAGAGGGAAGGTTTTGAAGTTGACCAGGTTTGTACTTTCCTGATTACCATCGGCAGACTTGTGGAGGAGGCACTGATGGCCAAACCGGTGTTGGCCGAGTTCGGTCAACAGGTTCACGACTATGTCGGGCTGAGTTTTCAACTCGCCGCAGACGGTGTGGAAGACGTTTACGAAATCAGCGGTGATGAAAGCGTAGGCTTGCCTACCGGTTACGAAGAATTGGAAATTCCAACCACTGTGGATGGCTTGGAGCTCATGGTTTCACGCTTGGAGGATACTTGCGAATTCATGCTGCCCCCTCGCCTGCGAGATAGGCCCATTCAGCCCTAAGAGGCACCGGGTGAAAGACCTACCATTTCAATATCTACTAACTCAATATCCACAATTTTAATATGCGTTAACTTAAAAAATACCAATGGTTTAACTTGTTTTCGCCAAAACTGTTGTTTACTTTTTGTAAATGTTAAGGGTTTAACATCCGCAGAAAAGAGGCTGTTTAATGAGTGAAGAAAAATCCGGCCAAAAAAACAGTTGGCAAGACAAAGTTTGGGATAAGCACCACTACAATGATCGTACGGTCCTGAAGACCGGTTCTTTCCTGCGCTGCTATTGTCCCCACTGTTCCCGCAGTTTGATGAAGGACAATGAGCTCCACCTCGAGACAATCGATCCTGAAGGCAACTCCGGCTGGATGAAACTCAGTCCCTTCGTCAATGCCTTTGAGCGCAAAAGCAATCTTCAGCTTACGGAAGGAGAAGAAGTATCGGATCTGCGCTGCTGGCATTGCCAGTCTTCATTGCGGGCCGGCGAACGCAAATGTGACCGGGGTGATTCCCACGTCGCCTGTGTTTTGGGAGGGATATCAACGGTGCGTGTGCCCTTCTACTTTTGCATGCGCGTTGGTTGCCAATGGCATTTAATCGATCCTGATGATGAGCACAAGATTATCCTCGACGACAGCATGGAGTGGTGATAGCCATGCCTAACAAAAATCCATTGGCTCCTTCAAACCGTCCTCTTTTCATCCTCACTTTGGTGGCTGCCGCCGTGGCCATTTTCGGGTACCTGCAACCGGATCCTTCGGTTGCAGGACGACGTTTCTACCTCGGCAACGCTGGAGGTTCTGTTCTCTTCACCCATGCCGACCACCAGGAACACGATACCCAGTGTGTGGCCTGTCACCATGCACTGATCCAGGGCCAAGCCTGTGACTGCAGTGATTGTCATGACGATCCTGAGTACGTGCACGGCGCCTTTACCCACGATGAATATCTGGAAATCGAGGACCACTCCTGCACCGACTGCCATCTGTTGCAACCGGATACTGCAGCCCGCAATTGCCGCGCCTGTCACCCAGCTGCAGTTGCTGAGACAATCGTTCCCGCAAACACCGGAGACTGCCAGCAATGCCACGACGATCCGGATTATACACCGGCGGAATTCTCACACTCCGAACTGCTGGAAATTGAGGACCACACCTGCACCGATTGCCACCAACCCGGACCCGTCGTCGAGATTTATCACCATGGTTGTACATCATGCCATCGCCAGCAGGCCGCCGAGCGTTTCATCGACGACCAGGACCAGGCCATCTGCAAGGCATGTCATCTCTTATGATGCACGAAGGGGAAGGCTCATGAATGTTTTGGATGTTCTCAAATCACCCGCTTCGCGTGTGCCGACACCACTGGAATGTCCTTTGGAAATTGTAGATTTGCCTGCTCCGGATAAGGTACTTATCCCGCTGGAGTATCCAGGGCAGATTCTCTTTTGGCCCCTTGTTCAAGTGGGCGACGAAGTGGCCTGCAACCAGGTGATTGGTCGGTCCGAACGCAACAATTTCATCCATGCTTCCATCAGTGGAAAAGTTGTTGAGCTGAAAACCATGTGGGCGGCCCGCAGTTTCCACGTGCCAGCCGTTGTCATTGAAAAAAGTGACGCTCCCCCGTTGGCTGGCGACGAATTGTTGCGCCAATGCAATATTGACCCGCAGTCACCCACCCGAGTGGATCTGTTGCGGGCTGCAGGTGTGATTTCACCCTGGACTACACCCGGCCGTGACGACAGTGAAGAAGACATGGCAGACTATCCTGACATCCAACACATCGTGATCAAGGGTGTGAATCAGGAACCCACCATATGCAGCTTCAGAGTGTTGCTGCGGACACGGTCAAAAGAAATTCAACAGGCTCTGGTGCGTCTCTCCGAGATCGTGCCCAAAGCACGGGTGAAGCTGGCCGTGAGCCAAACCGATGCGGATTGGGCCGCCGATGCTTTCGCCGATCTGGCCCATGTCGTTCCCCTGCCAAACGATTTCCGCAATCGCATCGAACGGCAGTATGTCAGGCGTTTGACGGGTGTCAAAGTGCCCAACAATGCGTCCTACCGGTCAGGCGGTGTTGCCGTCATCTCGGTGGAGCAACTGTTGGACATGTACGATGCCCTGGAAGGTCGCCCCTGCATCCTCAAAACTGTCACCATCACCTCCAGTAGGGATTTCAAACCCGTGACTGTGCGCACTGCGGTGGGTACATCCCTCGGCGATCTGCTGGCCAGTCAGGGGTTGGTTGTGGAAGATGGCGATCGCGTGATCATGGGTGGCCCCATGTCCGGCACCGCACAATTCACCCTGGATACGCCGCTGAGCAAATTCCAGGCGGGAATCCACGTATTGAAAGCCCAGGACATCATCGCCGATGTCAATTTTATTTGCGTCAACTGTGGTCGCTGCACCCGGGCCTGCCCTGTGAATTTGCAAATACACCTCATCGGTCGCTGCGTCGAGTTCGACCAACTGACCCAGGCTCAAACCTATCATCCGGAGGCCTGCATAGACTGCGGCCTATGTGCTTATGTGTGCCCAGCCCACCGGCCTTTGCTGCAAATGGTGAAGATGGCCAGCAACTACAGAGGTTGAAGATATGAACCCAGACACTCCCCAGTGCCAATACAATGTTGCCGCAAGTCCTCATTGGCGAGACGGCAGTTCCCTACCAGGAATCCAGCTAACCTGGCTTCTGGCCCTGCTGCCAGCCATAATCGCCAGTGGTTTCTACTTCGGTTTTGCAGGCTTGCGTGTGATCGCCCTCGCAGTGGTTGTTTCGGTTGTTGCCGAAGTGGTCTGGAACGCCTTGGTGCCCAACCGCGATTTGGCTGGTAATTACAGCAGTGTCACCATGGCTGTCCTGCTGGCTTTCCTGTTGCCCGTTGGTTCGCCTTGGTGGCTGGTGGTCATTGGATCACTTCTGACGGTTATCATCGGCAAAAAGCTCTACGGTGGTTGGGGTGCCTACACTGTGCATCCGGTTGCCCTGGGTTACGCCATTTTGGCTGTATCATGGCCTTCGCGATTGGACTATACCGAGTCCCTGATTGCCCAAGCCTGGTCTACAACCATGGTTGAGCCCATGCGCCTGGTCAAGACCCTTGGTCCCAGCGCCCAAGCCGATTTCAACTTATCCGACCTCTTCCTCGGAATGCAGGTCGGTGGTGTGGGCAATGCCCTGGTGTTGTGGCTGCTGTTGGGCGGCCTGTTTCTGATGCTGACCCGCGAGATTCCCTGGCAGATCCCGGCAGGTTGTATCCTGGGCGTGGTAGCTTTTGCTGCCTTGTTCGGTATGATTGCACCCGATCAGTCCATGGGCCCTGTATTCCACTTGTTGGCCGGCAGCACGATTCTGATGATTTTTTTCTTTGCACCCGAACACACAACCTCACCCGTCAATCCCTGGCCCATGTTTCTCTACGGGCTGCTCATGGGAACCTTGCTGGTGCTCATACGAACCTTCTCGATTCATGTGGACGGAGCAATCTTCGCCGTCCTGCTCGCCAATTTCTGCAGTCCATTGTTGGACCGCATAACACCATCGATCGTGGGTCAGGAGGTGCAGGACAATGCGTGAAATCGCTCACCTGGTTCTTGTCTTGGGAGTCATTTGCTCCCTGAGTGCGGCAGCTTTGGCTTTCGTGCGCACTAGTCTGGCCGATCGCATCGAAATGCAAGAGGATTTCTATGTGCGTGGACCTGCCCTGGAACGCTTGTTCCAGCAACCAGCCCAGGATTTGCTGGCAGAAAAGTTGAGTGTTCCGGTGGGTGACCTGATTTACCCGGTGTTTTATCGGCAAGAAGCCGATGGTGAAGTGACAGGTTTGGCTATCGAAGCTGCCGGGCACGGCGGTTACAGCGGTGACATCGTGATCATGATCGGGATGGATCCACGCAACAACCAAGCCTTGGGCGTGGAAATCGTCAGCCACAGCGAAACCCCGGGCGTAGGCGCCAAGGTTGAGCTGGTTGGCTTCCGTCAACAATGGATTGGTTTGACCTTGGACCAACCAGTGGCCTTGAGTGGTGAAGGCAGTCGAATCGACGCCATCACCGGCGCCACATTCTCATCCAGGGCCATGGTCGATGGCACCAACCAGGTGGTGGATTTGTTGCGGGATCACCGCCAGGAGATCCTATCACTCATAGCGGAACAGACAGCCGATAGCCCAGCACCTGGAGGTGAAAGCCAATGAACATGCGTCAAACATTGACCCACGGTCTCTGGCGGGATCTGCCACCGTTCCGGATGGTTCTTGGCCTGTGCCCTACTCTGGCTGTGACCGCCACGGCAGAGAACGGCCTGGGTATGGGAATTGCCGTGACCTTCGTCTTGATTTTCTCGAACATGTTCATTTCGCTTTTGCGAAAAGTGATTCCTGACAAAGTTCGCATCGCCAGCTACATCGTGGTTATCGCCACCCTGGTGGTGATCGTCGAATTGGCCATGAAGGCCTTCTTCTTCCCTCTTTCGCAACAACTGGGAATTTACATCCCATTGATCGTTGTCAACTGCATCATTTTGGGTAGGGCCGAGGCCTTCGCTGCGCGCAACCCGGTGCATTTGTCCATGGCCGACGGCTTGAGTGTGGGAACAGGCTTTTCCCTGTCACTGACCCTTGTTGGATCCATTCGGGAAATCCTTGGACTTGGTACCTGGTTTGGTATGGCAGTCCTTCCAGACAGCTACGAACCTTTTGGTTTTATGGTCCAGGCCCCCGGTGCTTTCCTGTGTTTGGGGTTGTTGCTGGGCTTGATGAACGCGTGGAGCCGCAAACGTGGCGAATTCTTTATCCAGACCTAGGAGGTGAATACGATGGACTTGTTTCTACTGGCTATCGGAGCAATTTTCGTCAACAACATTCTGTTGGCGCAGTACCTTGGCAATTGCCCCTTCTGCGGCGTATCCAAGAAACTGGGCACCGCTATCGGCATGGGCGCGGCCGTCACTTTTGTGGCCGTCATCGCTTCGATTTTTACCTGGGTAGTGTACCACTACCTGCTCAAACCGCAGGGACTGGAGTACCTCAAAACCCTTGTCTTCATCCTGGTCATCGCCGCCCTTGTTCAATTCGTAGAAATCTTCATCAAGAAGCAGAGCAAGGGTCTGTATGACTCACTTGGGATCTTCCTGCCATTGATCACCACCAACTGTGCGGTGATGGGCATTGCTCTGTTGAACATCAAGTATGAATTAGGATTTGTGCAAATGATTGTTTTCTCGGCGGCAAGTGCAACAGGCTTTGCCGTGGCAATTCTGCTTTTCGCCAGTGTCCGGGAGCGTTTGTTTATCTCGTCGGTCCCTATCGCCATGCGAGGCACGGCCATCGCGTTGGTCACTGCAGGCGTTATGTCGTTGGCCTTCATGGGTTTTGTGGGAATGACTAACTGACTCGGGAGTAAACGGAATGTTGGTACCAGCTTTGATTTTGGGTGGCATTGCAGTGATTGCAGCCGTCGGACTGGGTGTGGCCGCACGCGTATTCTACGTCGATGAGGATCCACGCATCAAGGGCATTTTGGATCTTTTACCCGGGGCCAACTGCGGCGGTTGCGGCCTGGCCGGCTGTTCAGCATGCGCTGCAGCCATTGTCCAGGGTGAAGCCGAAGTCAACGCCTGTGTGGTGGGTCAAACCGAAGTGGCTCGCAGCATCGCTGCCTTCCTGGGTATGGAGATGAAGGACAACGAACCCCAAGTGGCCTGCCCTGATTGCCAAGGTGGCGCGCGAGCCAAACGCAAATACGAGTATGGAGGATTTGATGACTGCCGGGCAGCCATGATCTTCTACCACGGGCCGCTGATGTGCGACCACGGCTGTCTGGGCCTGGGCACCTGTGTGCGGGCCTGCCAGTTTGGCGCCATCACCATGGGCGATGAGGGTTTGCCCATCTTTGATCCCACTCGTTGTGTCGGTTGCGGAGCCTGTGTCAAGGCCTGCCCAAAGGGCATCATCAGCATCATTTCCGAGACGACCAAAATCCTGCACTGGAATCTGTATTCGGAATGCCTGGCACCTTGCCGGCAGAAATGCCCGGCCCAGGTCAATGTTCCCAAATACATCCAGCATATCAAAAACGGTGAATACGAACTGGCCTTGTTGACGGTCAAGGAAACCAATCCCCTACCCCTGAGCACTGGTCGCGTTTGTCCGGAACCCTGCGCCCTGGCATGTCGCCGACAGATCGAGGACGAACCGGTGGCCATCAACTATCTGAAGCGCTTTGCCGCCGACTGGGAATTGAATTCCGATAAACGCTATCATGTCCCGGTGGCCCCGGATACGGGCAAGAAAGTTTCGATCATCGGCGGCGGTCCGGGTGGTTTGAGTGCCGCTTACTTTTTGCGGCGTCTCGGCCATGAAGTGACTCTCTTTGAGCAGATGCCGACATTGGGTGGCATGTTGCGCTATGGGATCCCTGAGTATCGTCTGCCCAAGGCCATCCTGGATTGGGAGATCCAAGGCATTTTGGATCTGGGGATCAAGGCTCGAACTGGTGTCAAACTTGGCCGCGATTTTACCCTGGATTTTTTGCGGTCCGAAGGTGCCGATGCCATTTTCCTGGCTGTGGGAGCCTGGCGCGATCGTGAGTTGGGTCTGTCTGATACCACACCCGATGGAGTGGTCAGTGGAATCAAATTCCTGGAAGGATTCCAAGAGGATCCTTTGCGGAAGATCAAAGGACGCTCCATCGTCATTGGTGGCGGCAACACAGCCATCGACGCAGCGCGAACATCACTGCGCGCCGGTGCTGAATCGGTGACCAT
>JAUUYW010000230.1 GCA_030590265.1 Candidatus Krumholzibacteriia bacterium | reverse complement strand
GCTCTCAGCTTTGTCCGCACCCATGATGAGGCTGGTCAGGTGTGGATCAATCCTCTTGATGGATCCGAGCCCCGTCCGGTCACAGACATTGAAGGGGGAGTTGGGGCCTACTGGTGGTCTCCGGATGGCAAGTATCTGGCGATTTTGGCTGATCCGGAAGATCCGGAAGATCCGGAAGATCCGGAAGATACTGAAGACCAGGATACCGAAGACGCTGACCCCATGGCCGCCGAGATTTTCGAAGTGGAAGAAGACCGCCAGGACTGGACCGTGTTCGACCGTCTGGAACAGCCGGATGAATTCCAACAGGTTTGGATCGTGGCCGTGGGTGAAAATGGCCCTTGTTCAGAAGAAGATCCCCGCCAACTGACTTTCAAACCCTGGAATCCCCAGCACATCGCCTGGTCCCCCGACGGCGAAACCCTGGCCGTGACTTTCAACCCCCGATTCAGTGGTTTGGTAGACGAAGACCAGCAAGTTGCCCTGGTGAATGTTGAAACAGGAGAGGCAGAGGTCATTTCCGACCTGGACCGTCACTCCTCCTTGGCTGCGTTCAGCCCTGATGGAAAAAAACTGGCTTACTACACCGATCGTGATGCCGAATACCGGGCCTACCTGAACCTCAAGGATATCGTGGTGCGTGATCTGACCAGCGGCGAAACTACCGTCGTCACCGGTGAAACCCAAATCACCCTGGGAGGCTCGGGCAGCACACCGGGAGGGGCACCTGTCTGGGACAAGAACAGTCGCCATCTTTACCTGCGCGGCGCCGATGGAGCCAACCTGGATCTTTACAAAGTCGATACGGAGAAAAAAGCCCTGGACCAGATCACCGACCTGGATGGCAACATGGGGGGCATGAGCCTGGCCGGCGGTACCCTTGCCTATGTGGAAACCAGCCTCGACAAACCGGGCACGTTGTTTGTGGGACGTCCCGGCAAAAAGATGAAAGAGATGGCTTCCATGAACGACTCGGTGGCAGGGTACGGCTTGGCACCTGCTCAATTGTTGCGTCTTCCCGGATACAACGGTGGTTTTGTCGAGGGATTCCTCTTCTTGCCGCCCGGCGCGGGAATGGATGAAAAACTACCTGCCATCATCGAAATGCATGGCGGCCCCTACTCTCGATACGGCAACGCCTGGACCACTCGATATCCCTGGCAGGTGCTGGCCCAGCAGGGGTTTGCGGTGCTGATTGTCAACCCTCGTGGCGGCACTGCCTATGGCGACGAATTCTTACGCGGTGTGCACCGCAACTTCGGCACCGACGATTTCAAGGACATCATGGCCGCCATCGATGACCTGGTAGATCGCGGTGTCATTGATGCCGACCGACTGGGCTTCACCGGCTACAGCTACGGTGGGTTGATGACCAACGTGGTGGTCAGTCGCACCGATCGTTTCAAGGCCGCAGTTTCCATCGCCGGCATCTGGAATTATGTATCGGCCATGGGGCAGAACAATCCGCAGCTGTTTATCGACAGCTACGACCAGCCCTGGGACGGCGACCTGCAGCTCATGTGGGAGCACAGCCCAGTATCACGGGCCAACAAGATTGTGACTCCGACCTTGATCATGCACGGCACCGAGGACCATCCGGTGGATCCTCGCCAGTCCATTGAAATGTTCAGTTATCTGCAAATGAACGGCACGCCCAGTCGCCTGGTGCTGTATCCTGGCGAAGGCCACGGCATCAACAAACCAAGTCACATGATTGATTATCAGACAAGGGAGTTGCAGTGGTTTCGGCATTATGTGATGGGTGAAGAAGAGGCGGTGGGAGCCGAGGTCCCGGTTCCGGTTGAGGAGTAGTTTTTTTATTAGGGTAGGGCTTTGAACGTCAAAGCCCTACTCATACTCCTTCGGAACGGCACAAACAAAAACAAAGTTCTCGGTCTCCGAAGTATTCCGAAATTGATGCACATCATTCGGCGCCACAAATGAAAAATCCCCGGCTACCAGAGCATTGGCCTGACCATCCTCATCCATCAACGCCCCTTGGCCGGACAAGATAATATTCAGATGTTCAACTTCGTGGGTATGGTGCGGTGAATGCCCACCGGGCTCCAGGGTGAAAACCCGGATGCTGAAGTTGGGCACGCCGTCTTTGCTGCCAAGAACCAACTGCTTGGTGATGCCCTTGACGCCGTCCAGATCCACGCCTGTTATTTCCACGTCGGCCAGTTTGCGAATAATCATATTGTGTGCTCCGGAGGTTGGGGAGTAGCGGAATTTCTGGTATGATAATCGTGAAATCAAAATTTGTCCGCATTGGGAGTGAAAATGCCTGAAGATATTATCATCAACAACCGTGTCACCATTCCGGCATCGGAGTTGAGTTATGCGGCCAGCCGGTCGTCCGGTCCGGGTGGTCAGCACGCTAACAAGACCGATTCCCGTATTCAGGTGCGCTGGAATATACCGGCCTCCCAGGCCATGTCGGATTATCTGAAAAAACGCCTTTTGAAGGTTTTGGGCACCCGATTGACTGATGATGGCGACCTTTTGTTGGCTTCCGACAGTCATCGCAGTCAGCATCGCAACAGGGATGAAGTGAACCAGCGGCTGGCCGCTCTGGTGCGCGAGGCCTTGGTGCCACCCAAACCTCGGCGAAAAACCAAACCCAGCAAGGCCTCCAGGCAAAAAAGGCTGGATGACAAACGTCGCCGGGCGGATTTGAAGAACCAACGTCGTAAGAAATTCGACTAGGATTGGGTGGTGGACGGAGTTACAATTGTCTGGAGAAAATCTGCTTTCAGTATTCAACCCATCAGTTCAGGAGGCCTTACACAATGTCAAAGTCCCAGCTCATGGATAAACGCAATCTGATCGCCCAGTGGGCTTTTGATAACCGCCCCATCCTGAGACGTTTCAAACTCTGGCTGGAAGATATTGAAGTCACCCGGCTGGATGATACCGAACACGTCGAGTTCAGGAATGAAATCACCTTTGCCGGTGGGGCCATGGAGCGCGGCTTCATCATGACTGCTGCGGTGACCGCCCTGGGCACCCGGCTGTTTGGTCGTCAGGGTGAAGGCAAGGGTTTGGATAAAAAGGGATTGAACGTTGTCAAAAAAGACGCCGATGCCATCAGCGCCTATATGATGAGTGAGTCCTTGTGGTTTTTGACCCGGGAGCTGCCGGAAAACCACGCGGTGATGGTTTGTCTGGGCGAAGGTCTGATGGCCAAAGGTGGCGAAACTCCCGACATGGGCAGCAATCCTCTGTTGGGCTTTGGCCGCATCTACGCCCGGCCCCAGGTGGCCATTTTCCTCGACCGAATGGTGCAGCTGCTCATCAACGACGCGAACTTCACCTGGGAAGATTTCATCAAGACAGTGGACAAGAAAGGCATCACCATTTGGGGCGCGGCCATTGATACGCTGGAGAATACTTCGCGCTTTGCCAAGGGTTCGTCCACCGGACCCATGACGGTGCTGCATCTGTTTGATCAACCTTTGTCCGTCACCCGTCCCTATGAAGGGTATATGGGTAACCTTTTGCTGCCCTGCAGGGTTGTGAAAAAGGCAGCCGAACAATCGCTGCTGGTGAATTTCCACACTCCCCGCAGCAAGGTCATGGATGCCATCAAAATGGCCTGGCCCGACATTCAGCCGGGTAATGTTCATGTTTGGACCTTGTCTGGTGAAAGTCGGGGACCACGCATTGGTGATCTGTGGAATCAATGGAACGAAGTGGGCGCTCATGTTGTGGAAGATGGCTGGGTTTTGCCCACCACGGGGATTCCCGTCTTCACTGATTCGGGTACCTATGCACCAACTTATCAGGTTGGCAGCTGGCTCGACGATGCCGGCGATCGTCACATGTTCCTGGTGGATGGGTATGCTGCCAGCGCCGAATCGATGCAGGCGGCCAGCCTGGCTCCCATCCTGGATATTGATGTTTCCCTGTCCTTGTTCAGTTCCAGGTTTGATTTGCCCTGGCACCTGGAAAACAAGGTCATGCGCCTGGACGCCGATGCACCGGATTTTGCCGAAAAGCTGGGTGAGTTGGTGGGTAAGAAACTTTCTTCAAAAGTAGTTGAGGACTATCGCGTCTGCATTCACGAAGCCGGAGATGCGGGAATTCCTCTGGATAAATCCACCCTCGCCGCTGAAGATTTTCTGCCCCGCAAGAAGTGGGATGTCATGGCGCTGGCCGGGTTCATGCTCGACGATCCGTACACGGGCGCATCAGGTGTTGAAAAACTGGATGCTGATACCTACGCCGTTACCGTGCGCCTGTCCACACCCAGAGGCATCAAACAGGTGAAGCTTACTCTGCGTTTTATGGAAGACGAAGAAGTGCGGCCTTTGGTTTGCAACCCGTTGTTGATCAGGTTCTTCCACGGTGAGGATCACCTGGAACGGGCGATCAAAATTTCCGATTCGGGCCGTATTCGCAACGAGCTGCAAACACTCTGTTCCGAAGCGCTGGACCACATTGGAGGCCATGGCATACGCTTGCACTTTGACCGCATCAGTACGGATGTCATTTCCACGGAGGAGCAGAAGATTCTGCGCGACGTCCTGGTTTGGTACAAGAAACACCATCCCATGTGGTTCGATTGGCTGAAGCTCGACTGAGGTCGGTGTTCAACCTAGGAGCGTGTCGGACGCACTTCTTACCTGACGAGCGTCATCTTATGCCGAGCGGTTTGGCCTTCTGCCCTGATTTGCACGAAGTACAAACCGCTTGGCATATCCAATCCTGCCCGGGAGCGTCCGTCCCAGCGCATTTCGTGGGTGCCGGCCGCCAGGCTTCCCTGGTGCAGACGATCCACTAATCTTCCGCGAATATCAATCACAACCACCGAAACCGTTCCGGCATTTTCCAGGGCAAAAGAAACCGTGGTCAATGGATTGAAAGGATTCGGATGATTGGCCAGATCAAAGCCGCTGGCCAGCACCGGCGTATCATTGACTCCACTGGAAATGGGCAGGGAAAGGCTGAACATGCTGCGACCGTGGGTCCCGGCAACGAGGGTGCGGGTGCCCTGGTGGAATTTCATATCCAGAACCGGGGCGTTGGGCAATCCGCCGCCCAAAACCTGCCAGTCGGCACCTTCGTTGGTGGTGAAATAGCAACCGACATCGGTGCCCACGTAGACATTGCTGGTAAGATCCGGGTCAACCACGATGCAGTTGACGGGAGCTTCAGGCAGGTCGCCGCTGATGTCCACCCAGCTGCTGCCGTTGTTGGTGCTTTTGAAGACGTGGCCTTCGTTCTCTTCCCAGCGCAAACCACTGAGAGTAACGTAAAGGATGCTGGAGTTGGTGGGATCGAATGCTACCCGGGTGATCCAGCGGTTGGGCAGGCTGGACGAGATTAAACCCCAGTTGCCGAACAGGGGGTTGAATTTCCAGACCCGTCCATCGTCGGTTCCGGCCATAACCGTCGATGGGCTCGATGGCGCACAGGCCAGAGTGGTGACGGTGCCAAATCCGGCACCTTGATCGCCACCGGTCAAATCGTCGCTGATGGCTTCCCAATAGTCACCTTGATCAGTGCTTTTGTAAACACGGTGTGTGCCAAGGTACATGGTGGTTGGATCGCCCGGTGCCATGATCACCGGCATGGACCAGTTGATGCGGTCACCACCGGCCACTCCATTCATGGCCCCACTGAACCAGCTGCCGCCATTGGTGCTTTTGTTCAGCCCGCCGTTTTGGTATTCAGCAAAGATGATGTCGTTGTCCGTAGGGTCGACCAGGCAATGGAAACCGTCGCCACCGAGGATGTGTTCCCAGTCGTCGATATTACCCGTGAGTGTGCGCCAGGTGCCGTTGTCCTGAGTGCCACCGTACAGACGTTCGGGGTATTGCTCGTCGATGGCGATGGCGTAGAACTGGCTGGTGGGTTGGTTGTTGACCTTGGTC
>JAUUYW010000068.1 GCA_030590265.1 Candidatus Krumholzibacteriia bacterium | reverse complement strand
TAGCGAATCTCAAAGCTGAGCGACGGACGACCAATGGGCACCATCAGGCCAAAGCCAATATTGGCGGAGAGGTCAAAACCGTTGAAGCCAGATGTAATGTCCTGCGTCGCACCATCCTCATCCTGGTGGGCATCCAGCAAGAATGCCGGGTTCAGCCCGCCCATGACATAGGTCCATTTGTTGTCGGAGACGATTCTTGCCAAAATCGGCACTGCAAAGTAATTCATGGTGACTGAAGGACCTTCGACACCTTCGGATTGCCCACTGACCGCAATGGTCGTGGTGGCCCCGCGCTGCAGATACATGGGCTGAATGCTGAGCCAGACGTCATCGCCGAGGCGCACTTCTCCGATTAACCCAGCTGCTAGGCCGGATTTTTTGCCCATGCTAACGCCCGGCGGTGTGTCACCGCTCAGCCCCGAGTTGCTGGCCCCACCCTGCAGGCCAAGGCGCCATTCGCCCCCAGCGGCATGACTCGCCACCAGGAGAATTGCTGTGGCCAACACCAGGTTCCACCTCATGATTGTCGCCTTTCTATGGCGGAAAAGTTTTGGGTACTTCACCCAGTCAGATCAACTCTTCATTTCTTTACAGCTTCATGGCATAACCGAGATTCCACTCGAGATTGTCGGCACTCCCCAGTTCATGGAAGCGCACGTTCAAACCGGCGAACCAGTTGTCATAGACAAATTGTTTGACGCCCAAACGCTGGTAGAATATTGGCAGGCGCCCTTCCACATCTTTGTACAAAATCTTGTACCCCAAATGAATGATCAGATGGGTCCGATTGGCGATGACCTCATAGCCACCGAACAACGCCAGTTCGTAGTTGTCGCTGGTGGTGCCGTGGGTATTGACGCCATTGTTGATGCCGTCCAGTACGATCAGGTCGCCCACCGATTCGTCGTAACCCAGATCCAATCCAAAAACGTAACGGGATTTGCAGGAGAACTGGCGCCCAAGACCTACGGTCAGATTGGCCACCATGTAGTTCCGATTCAGAAGTTCTTCCCGCACGTCGGGATCATTGATCTTGTGGGTGAGGTTTCGTTTCCCTGTCGAACCGCATACTGTCAGGTCCCAACCACTGGGATGGTCGCTGATTTGTCGCCGAGTGGGCATCTGAACCGGAGTATCGGTGTCAAACTTGACGAAAACCATCGGACCAACCGCGTTGATGCCGTGGTTGGGGCGTTGGGTACCACCATTGGAAAAATGAGTGAAAGTAAGGGCCCCGATCAGGGACCATCGATCTGCCATACGGTATTCAACAGTCGGACCGCCCTCAATGTGCACCGAACGACCCAGGCCCATGGCAATATTCTGCGGATTGTTCACCGGATCATAGGATTCCCAGTTGTTGGTGAAACCGAAGGCCATGCCAAAATTGAAGGTCCAGCGGTTCGAGCGGCTCAAAGGCCATTCAAAGAACCCGTAAAGTGAAGTTGGCGTACCCAATTCCGTTTCGTTAAAAAAGTTGGCACCATACAAACCGATTCCGTAAGTGGGAAAATTGTAGGTGTGATGCCAATCCTTGGAGCCATCGGTTTGCCAACCGAATTCAAGTCGAGCCGATTGAAACCTATCGATGGGTTCGCCGGCCTGGTTGTCACCCATGAGAAAGTCGTTGGTCTGGAGAACACTTCCTGCCTGGTAGGCACCGCGAAGGAAATGAGATGGGCCGGAAAACGATTCGGTTTCATCCTGGGCCAGGGCAGGCATCGCAGTCAGCAAAAACGCCACGCAGAGGCCAGTCAAAACCAACCGGGGGAGCAAACGAGACCATGACGACAACGGATTCATAACCAACCTGCCTGATTCAGGGCCAGCATGACCCTTGTGAATAGTGGCAATTTTACCAACATCTTTTCACCATTAAGTTGGCATTATAGTTGAGGCCCCAGGCATTGTAGATGTTTTTCTTTCAGCCAGGGTACCCGATGGGAATCAGGGGCTGGCCGAAAAAATAGGCCACCCCATCGACAACCAGCAACAGACCCAACAAGATCATGCAGATTTTCATCACTTTTTTTCCGGTAGTTTCGAAGAACCGATGACACCCATGAAGGAACCCATCCAGACGGTCCCCCAACAACCGGTGCAGGATCACGAGCAGTGCCAATGGCAAGATGAATATTGCTACATAAAACGTCACTGCCAGAACCGCCCCACCCATGGCCAGGTCAGCCCGTGCAATCTGGTCCGCAGCGGCAAAATAGGGCACCGCACCGGGAAACCCCACCACATTCAACAGAAAACCAAAACTGAAAGCTGAACCTGGCGTTACCTTTGGAGAGAGAGTTTTCTGTCCACTTTTTTGCTGACGCTTGGCCGCCAAGGGCAAGCCAAAGGCGAGCAATACCAGGCCGATCAAGATTTCCACGGCAAAATCGGCGGGTTCCGGATTGTGCCAGCGATGACCTACCCAGGCGTTGACCTTGTTCAGGACCGCACTCAAGCCGAAGAGGAACGCCAAGGCCATAATCAGGTAGGAAAAAAATAGTCCGGAAAGCAATCCCAACGCCGTAGAGTAGCGCCGCGGTCCAGCCAGGATGCTGATCAAGGGCACCAAGGCCAATGGTGTAACCGAGAGGCTGTCGACCAGGGCAATAGGAACAAGGACCATTAACAATTCCAACTGGGAAGCACCTCTCTCCAACTATCGGTTTACACTTGTTAGGGTATCCACTGAATCACAAAGCTAGCCAGGCACAGACCCCAGGCCAACCGAATGCCTGCCACCCGAAATCGTTTGTTTGTATTGATTGCCAGCCCCGCGGTCAATAATCCAAACAGAATATTGACCACATCCGTCACCACAAACGAACCAGCCAAGCTCATCCCCACGCCGACAATCCAAATTTGAAGAAGCGCAAACATCCCGAAAAAATGCCGACCCAATCCCATGAAGAATGTGGCGAGGTCGATGTCGCCATCCTCTGGTGGGTTGGTCAGCAGAATACTGGTGGCAAAGAACAACAACACCGGGCCCGCCATGGCCAGCAAAAATCCGCTAAACTGCCAATCATCCACAGCCAGAATTGCTTTTGTGTGCCAGAACATATTGAAATGAACCAGCAACACAACGAAAATCCAGCCAACGTGGGCCTTATCGCGCCTCGAAGCCGTGGCTTTGTTGAGAATATCAGCCAGCGACATCAGGATGTTGCCAATGCCCATGGACAAAATTGTCACGAACATCAAGGCTACGAGAAGAGTATTGAGGCCGATATCCATGTTTTTACCTGTTCTTTCGCGAGATGCAGCATCGGAGCAGATTTCCCTTTCCCATTCACATTAGCCCATCATTTGGGAAACAGGAACTGCAATGTCCAGCTGAGGGTCCAGTCCGGCGCCCCCGTGGGTTTCTCAACATTGGAATAGGCTTCAATACGAGTGTTCATGGCCTGGTTTCCAATTTTGAAGAGCTTGCCCACACCGACACCTACCGGCACCGTCCACTGGTTGCCCGAGTCGGCATTCCAATTGGCTGTCATAACCATGTCGGAGACCAGATACCAGCCGTTGGGGAGGTTAAAGTTGATAAAAGGTTCAAAGAGGAATGAGCTGACATCGGGGCGATCCGATTGCCCGCTGAAGGACCAGAGTTGTCGCGTAAGAAAACCGACCGTGCCGAATTTCGGCTGCAGCAACAAAACAAACGATGGTCCTGCACTCCACTTTCCGGAACCCAGCTGTGTGTCTGTTGCGGATGGCCCTGATATTGATGGTCCGATTCCCCAGATTGCACCTTTGGGCACAGCCGGCGATAGAAATACGGTATAGTTGATATCCCCCAGGCCTGAGGCGCCCTCACCCGGTGAGGGGTTTGGCAATTCCGGCCGACCAGCATGGGGACCGTCAATCGATATGTAGGGAAAAATGGCCCGGTGAATCAGCATCCAATTGTTCAACTTCTGGGGAAATACCGGTTGCAGGTTCATGAAGTAGGCCGTGCCGTTGGGAGCCCCATAATCCCAGGTGCTTTTGAAGGGCACGCTGATCAGGGAACCAATGGGATTCTGGACAGCAGCACGCAAATCGTCACCGCCAGCGGAGTCCTCAGCCATGGTTACTGAACCAATGGTGCAGAAGGCCAGAATCAGGCCAAGCAGCAGTAGAGAGCGGGTTTTCATGGGATGAACTCCTTGGTTTTCGTATCACATCAAGGCAAGGGCATTGCCCAATCCAGAAGCAACGGAACAGCCATGGGCTATTTTTGGCTACAGGGGTGCGCAGGGCATTAAAGCTATGTCCAACAATATATTCGCCTTATGAAGGTTTTTATATAGAGCTTTGGTTCTATAGGTTGAGATCCACTAATTGTCCAGGGCTCCATCATTGATCCACTCTTCCACCAGATCCCTGGTTTCCAGGGGCAAAACACCCGATGGAGGCATGGGATCAATCATTAACCCCGAAAGTCGCTGAAATAAAACAGACAAGTTGGCATCACCGGCCTCAACCCGATTGCCACTGCTGGCGGTGGCGGCCACCCCTACCAGATTGGCGTAGCTCAACCCACTGCGCAGATCCAATCCGGCGTTGCCCCCAGCTCCATGGCAGTCCATGCAGTTCGTATCGAAAATTGGTTGGATATCCCCAGCAAAAGAGACCGGATCGTTGCCACCTGGCGGGTCCACCACTCCAACGGGATCACCATGATCGCTGCAACCACTCAGGCTCGTTGCAATCATTAGAAACAGCAAAACCAGATATCTATTCCTGGCCTCAAAAGACTTCCACTCGCTTGCCAATTTCATGATCCCTGCCTCGCCAACAAGTCGATCACAACCAACTGTTCATCAGCAAGTTTCATAACCAAAAACTTGGGCCGCTTGATATCGTGCTCGCTCAGCTTGACGGGAAACTCACCTTGAATTCTCACGCTGCCATCGTTGGCCTGGGTCAATTGCAGCGTCACATCATGAGTTTTTTCAACACCGTGCAAATCGAGTTTTCCACTCAGGACAATGGTCACCGATTCGCCCGCAGCCAACGAGATTTTGCTGGCCGATTTGATGCTACCCGCCCGAAACCAGGCTGTGGGAAACTTGTCGGTTTCCAGATGATTTTCGCGCATATGTTTGTTGCGTTTTTTCTTGCCTGTGTCAAAGCTGGCCAGATCAATTTCCACTTCCAGGGTGACGGCACCATTGAGATTGGCAAGATCGGCTTCGAAAAACCCGGACAGCTTTTTGGTCTTGCCGTCAAACTTTTCCAGGGGCGCTTTGCTTTTGAAGATGATTTCCGACTTGTCGCCAACCACAATATCAAAATGGGCAGCCAGAGCCGCGCCCGCGCTCAGAAGAAGCATGCTTAACAAAACTGTCAGCAAAATCACTTTGTTGTACTTGAACATGTCGCCCTCCATTTAGTAAAAGAAGTGGACCATTAATTCGCCTTCAAATCGATCGTCATCCGTGACGGCAGCACCCTGGTCCATGTCCCAATAATTGGCCATGATGGTCCAACCGAAATAGGGTAGCGGCATGGCCGAAACTCCGGTGCCGTACTTCTGGCGAGAACCATTTTGCAATGCCCGGTCAGGGTCCTGGAAGTTGTAGGTCAGACGCAGGTCGTATCCTTTTTTCACAGTGATGGTGAGTTCCTGGGCCACCATATTGCCGAGCTGGTCGTCCTGTTTGGTTTCGTCGATTTCACCCAACCAAGTCAACCGACCGTAGGCCAGATACCAGAATCCACCTGCGGCCCGGCGTGCCTGACCACCCAATTGCCGGCGCAGCACAGATCCACCGACACCGATGTTCAATTCACCCAGCTCGGCTTGATAAAGCGCCCGGCCCGAGTAGTTGTCGCCATTGCGTTGGCTGCCTCCCAGCAACGCCGCACTGGCGGTGAATGCACCCGGAGAAATCCCCACTTCGAAACCCTCGCTGTACAAACCAGCCGGGCTGTTGCTGCCGGCGGTGTCGGTCAGATAACGACGGTTGAACATGCCGTGATCGGAAAATCGCCAGCCATAGTCGGGGATGAAGCGGCCCGCTTTGAAATAGCTGTCCAGCAAGTCGACCCGGCCGATGCCAAAAATCTCTCCACTGCCGTTGAGCCCCTGCTCCACATAGGCGCCGAAACGGGAACCCAACTCAAAGTTCACATAAAGGTCGCCCTGCATGGCAAATCCTGAGCCGGCCCCACCCTCCTGCTGATACAGCAATGAACGCAGGTCTACTCCCAGAGTGATGTTGGGGCTGATGCGTGGACTGATGTAGTCCATTTCCTCTTCGCTGTAACCCTTTGCGGCAATTTCTTCAGGCACCAAAAATTGACTGGCGTATTCGCTGCGCATGCCTCCGCCCGTGGGGTTCACATGGCAGAGGATACAACTTTGTCCGTATTGGGCCGTATACCGTGGTAAAGCGATTGCTGATTGGCTTTGAAGCAAAGTGACCACCAGCAAAGCCATCAATAAAGACCTCAATAGCAAACGAGACATCTTTATGTCCTTCATGAAAATAGAAATTCAGTGAAATTTGGTCTTCTATAGAATTAGAACAAAAAAACGATTCCCGCAATTGTGCAAGTGGCGCGAACAACAGAAGGGCCAACCCATTGGGCCGGCCCTTCTTTTTCCAAACTTCGAGGAAGTCTTCTGTCGTTACAGTTTTTCGACATCCAAGATGGCTCCGTGAGTGTCCTTGAGAGCCAGCAATTCGGCCTTCTGAGCACTGAACACAGTGAAAAGCTGCGGCGGAAGGTTATCCTCTTTGCCGTATGCTTCGGTCTGCAGATCAATGCGCGCCACGATTTTGTCGAGATACAGCGCGAACTGCATGTCGTACATACTCTTCGGGTATTCCTTGTCGATGCCGGCGAAGAGAGCCTTCAGGTCATCGTACTTGGGAACAAAACCAATGGGAGTCTCGATGGCCTCAACTTCACCGTTGACGTAGGAAGCCAGCCAGCCCAGCCACACATGCACGTCTTTTTTCTCGCCCAGCAAACCGTTTCCGTCGCTGCCGCGGTTGGCATGGGTCAGGAAGTAGTTCAGGCCGGCCATGATGGGACGGTTGCCTTCGCTGTATTTTTTCGAGTTGAAGAACTTGAACTGCGCGTCCATGTAGTCGGCCAGGGCGCCGGGGATGAACGGGGCGTTGGCCCAGGGCTGGCGCCGCACGCCGGTGGCACCAATCTCGGTGGCCGTGGCAGCCGAAACAATGCTGGCACCAATGGCCACACCAGCGTCAGAGTTCTTGGCGACCCACACAGGAGGCATGGTGTCGGCATCGCGACCCGAGTAGGTGATGATTTTGACGGGCACACCAGCCGGATCGGCGTTGCCTTCGACATCATGGTTCTCGATGGCTTTGGCATCGATGGTGCAACGAGAGTTCTTGTGGCTCGGAGGAACGACCTTGCCGTCGGCGGTGGTCATGCCTTTTTTCCAGGCACCCTGGAAGTTGAAGCCTTCGTCAGGAATATTTTCGCCACTGCCGTTCCAGTAAGGCACATTGTCTTCACCGATCAGCACGTTGGACCAGATAACCTCGGTATCATTGTCACGCAGTGAGTTCATGAGCATGGGATCACCCTCGCGGTTCACATCTTCCACGATGCCGAAAATACCGGCTTCGGGGTTGATGGCGCGGCAGGTGCCATCTTCAGCGATCCACATCTGGGCCAGATCGTCACCCACAAAACCGGTGCCAACCATGGCAGTGGTGGTTTTACCGCAACCGGAAGGAGCAGCGCCGGCGAAGTAGGTAACTTTGCCGTTTTTGCCCTTGAGACCGGTGATAAACATGTGCTCGGAGAGTTCCTTTTCCACGCCGAAGTAAGTGGCATAATCCACGCTGAAGCGGTGGTTGCCCTTCTTCATCAGCAGGGTGTTACCCGCATAGGTGCAGAAAGTGGAGAAGGTGGTCAACCAGGAACGATCCATGAAGATGCGCGCGTTGGGCACGTCTTCGGGGCGATTGGGGCCTTCGCTGTGCACGTTGGTGAAGAAGATGCCACGGCGTTCGGCTTCGGCATCGAACTTGTCGTAGCAGTTGCGGTACAGCAGCTCGGCCGAGTGCAGAACGTAGGTGGAGCTGGAAATCTCAATGGCAGCCGTGGTGGCAAAAGCGCCAACGGGACCACGGGCGTAGAAGCCGATCATCATGGTCATGCCCTTCATGATACCCTTCATGTATTGGGTCACATAGGCATGGCCTTCGCTGCGCAAAACCTTCTTGGCCATGGCGCTGGTTTTTTCGTTTTCGTTGACGATATAGAAAGTCTGGTTCACCAGGCGGGCCTGATCTTCGGCAAGATCGAAGTGGATGGTGTGGCCTTTTTTGGCCAAAGGTTTTTCTTCACCCTTTTCCAAGGAGTAGTTGCGGATCCAGGCACAATCTTCTTCGCTACCGGTGTTGATGAAAACGTCGTCGGGCTCACACATGTTGATGGCGGCGGCGATCTTGATCAACGCTTCCTCATTGGTGATTGGGGCAAGCTTTTCACGGTTCACGTTGTCGAGTTTTGCCTCGATGATGGCGCGCGCTTCGGCAATGGTGTTCACTCCACCGACGTCGGTGAGGATATCAATGCCTTTTTTGAGCTCCAGCATACCTAATCTCCCTTGGCTGATGATTCGATGCCGGCAGCCTTACATTGTGCAAGGGAGCAGCTCCGAAATTAATCCTAATTAAAAAAAATAAGTCTTTTCCGTCTCAATTCAATGTTAAATTTTCAGCAACCTGCCTACAGTTTTGCTATGATTTTCCAGATTATGGCTGGGATTCATCAAAACAGGTGAAAAATGCTGTTTGAGTAAATCCCATGGAATTGATTTGAAACCAATTATTTCATTCTATCCACCCTGCCAGCTTTGTGCTATTGCGGCTGGATTTGAGATATAGTGTTGCCTGGGGGGGGGTGTTTTGAATCTGTCAGATGTGGGTAGAATGGCGACAACGTTTGGCAAGGTTTGCCCCTAGTGCCCCAATCCGGAGAGCCGGCGACCAATACCAAAATCGGGAGAATATCCCACAGTAAAACGCAGAGCGGTGGCCGTACCCGAAAGGATCGTGCCACCCGGGTTGCGGTCTGAAATGGACTCAAAGCGATAATCAGCACCGATAACCCAACGTTGAGTGGACCCCAAAAACAACCGGTAACCAAACCCCACATTGGCGTTCACCGTGCCCAGAACCAAATCCTCTTCCCAAAAAGGTTTCACTCCGTCATACCCCAACCCTACAAAGAGATCCACCCGGTGACCTTCGTATTGGTAAGCTTCCCGGCCAATTTCCAGGCCCATGTAAATATTATCCCAGCGATCAGACCAGCCCGAAATTCCATCCTGGTCCACAAAATAGGGATTGGCGGACCGGCCAGGCCGGACTTCAAAAACCAGCCGTCCAATCCAGCCATCCTGGCGTACGCCGATGGTCGCCCCATATTGGGCATGATCGCCAACCAGCAGCAAATCCCCTTCCGGCTTCCACACTCCGCCAGTGAGGGCAAAAACCGGCTGGACCCTCTTCTTCCGCAAATAGCTCATCTCCCGCTGATAGTACCAGCGAAGATCCGTGCCGAGCAGCCCCTGACCATGGAGAATTTCGTAGGCCTTATCCACCTGGCCCGAATAAAAAAGGCAATAAAACTGCTCGATGGAATTGTTTGTGGTGTGGGGCAGAATCTGGTCGGCCAGTTCGGTGGTGAAGGTATCGAATGAAGCAGTGTAAAAGGCAAAATCGGCATCACTGGCAATGTCGCCCGAAGCCATGGACGGGTTAACATCACCCAGCACCTTGGTTTGTCGGTTTGAATCATATCGCCAAATCAGATAGTCGATGATGCGGGAGTCGTAAATATTTTCGCTGAAAGAATCATCCCAGATGGAAGCCAAAATCTTGATGCGAATCAGGGGTTCGGATTCTCCACAAACATCTTCCCAGGCCAGGAGCACACTGAGCAGGGAATCGGGCTGATTGCTGTAAAACAAATGAGGCACATTCTGGTAAGCCTGATTGGATGCTTTCCAGCAGTCATCCTGCTCCTGGTTCTCAGCCCTGGCTTGACCGGGCAATGTTGCCGCGGCCAAAACCAGAACGAGGAGCAGGAGCAAGCCTTCAATTACAGCACGGTGCCGGATGGGATCACCGTGCCTTTGGGAATAACCGTGATGCCGTCACGAATCCAGCGGCGCTGGCCTTCGTACTCGGTCACATCCGGTTTGGGCATGATCACCACGTTGTCGCCGATGTGGACATTCTTATCAATGATGCAGCGTTCAATTCGGCAGTTTTTTCCAACACCCAGGGGCGGGCCCTGGTTCTGTTCCTGATCGCCCAAATTGTGCTCTCCATCATAAAAATCGTTGCCCTGCATGATGACGTCCTTAAGCACCGACCCCTCGCCCACCCTGCTGCGAATACCCAGGATGCAATTGTTGATGGTGGCCCCCACAACCAAAGATCCTTCCACAACCAGGCTGTTGTTGATCTCGGAATTGATGATGCTGCTGGGCGGCAATGATCTTGTGCGAGTGTAAAACGGCCAGCCACCCTGGTACAAATTGAACTCCGGGTCTTTCCTCACCAGTTCCATGTTGGCTTCGAAGAAAGCGCCGATGGTACCGATATCCCGCCAGTAGCCACTGAACGGATAGGCCACAACCTTGTAGTCGGCGATGGCGTCGGGAATAACCTCTTTGCCGAAGTCGGTTTTGGATTCATCGGCCAGCAGATCGCGCAGCACATTGGGGCTGAAAACGTAGATGCCCATGCTGGCCAGATACTTGTCGCCCTCTACGTTGATACCATGGGCGGCAAACAATTCGGTGGGGGCTTTGAAGGAGTCGATCACCTTGTCGTCGGTGGGTTTTTCCACGAACTCCACCACCCGGCCTTCATCGTCGGCACGCATCAATCCCATGCGGCTGGCCTCGTTGCGCACCACCGGATAAACACCCAAAGTAATATCGGCACCGGTTTTGCGGTGATGGCGAACCAGGTCCGAATAATCCATGCGGTAGAGATGGTCACCACCCAGAATGACAATCTCGTCCGAGTCGTAATACATGGTGTGATTCAAGGTGGCGCGCACGGCATCGCTGGTGCCCTGGAACCAGGCGTCACGGTCGGGAGTTTGCTCGGCGGCGAGAATGTCCACAAAACCATCGGTGAAAGTATCGAAAGCGTATGTCTGCATGATGTGACGGTGCATGCTCGCCGAAAGAAACTGGGTCAAAACAAAAACTTTTTTCAGGCCCGAATTGATGCAGTTGCTGATGGGGATATCGATGAGACGGTACTTGCCGGCAAAACCGACGGCCGGTTTGCTGCGCTGAAGAGTGAGGGGGAAGAGCCGGGTGCCTCGTCCTCCCCCAAGGATGATGGCAGTCACGTTTTTCACTTTTGGCTCCTTGTTTTGGACCTGGCAAAAATACCGTCTGATCGATTTCAACTATAAGGTATTCAAGGGACTGCTCCAAGCTTGATCCGCAGGATTAATCCGCTTTTAACATCCTCATGGCCACACGCCGCACCACTGACCGCGGAAAGAACCGATACGCCTGGGCGAAGAGTCGGTTTTTGAATCCAGGGATCACAATGGCCTGACCCTTCTTGAAGGCGTTGAAACCCACCAGGGCGGCGCTGCTGGCGTCCATTCTTTTTGCCTGGCGTTTGCTGGATTCGGCCAGTTGCTTGGCACTGATTTCACCAGTTGGGACCATATCCTGCTGGCTAAAAAACCCAGTGCGAGTGGGTCCTGGACAAAATGTTGTCACCCTCACACCCTGGTCCAGAACTTCTTCATGCAAAG
>JAUUYW010000007.1 GCA_030590265.1 Candidatus Krumholzibacteriia bacterium | reverse complement strand
TGCGATACATGCGAGCCAAATGAATCGCATCGAGGCGATCGGTCTTTCGGTGGTCACCCGGCCGCGACGGGATCAGGCTGGGAGCAATCACGTCGCAGTGAAAGCCGTCATGGTCCAGGGCACGTTGCAGAACGTACCCTGCACCCGAAGCCTCATAGCAAGCACGTGGCACACCATTTTCCGCAAGGCGGCGGAACAAGCGCCGTGTTGGATTGAGATCACCCGGCAGGCGAACAATCTCCGGGTCGGGGTTGTCGCCATACAAAATCGCTGCAGTAATCGAGGCTTGGTGGACATCAAGTCCCACCCAGATCGTTTCTGGTGTATATTGTCTCATGGCTGGGTCCTTTCGGTGCCTTGGAGCTATGTTCTCCAATGTGTCCCTGGTCCGTGCGGGCTAACACACGATACACTAGGGATCCAGCCGTTCCATAATCTCTAAGCGTTGACCGGTTTCGTTTTCGATTGCACCCGGCTGTTCTTAGGAGCAGCCGGGTTTTTTATTCCCCAGGCTGTTGCTGACTGCGGTTGCCCAAAAACCCCACCAACAGTAGAATGAATCCATGGAATTATCACCTCCCGCAATTCTGCCAAAGGATCCACCGTGCCGCTGGAAATAACTCCCAAATCCCACTGGACTGAAATCACTCTCAACGAACCACCGCGCAATGTGCTGGATCGTGAACTTCTCGATGCCCTGGTGAAGGCTCTGACAGACCTGGCCAGCGGTGACGCGCCAATGATTCTGTTGAGTTCCCAGGGGCGCCATTTCTCCACGGGCTACAGCATCGGTGATATTCCCGAAGAAATTTTTCATCGAGATTCTTCCGTGCGCGCCAGCCATCCTTTCGAGAAAGCCATGGCCAGTCTCATCAACTACCCTTCGCCAATTGTGGCAGCAGTTCAGGGGGATGCTTACGGCGGTGCGGTGGAATTGCTGGCCTGCACGGATTTGCGAGTTGCGGCCGAAGGTGTGCGTTTGGGTGTGCCGCCGGTGCGTCTGGGATTGGTCTACAGCCACACGGGATTGCGCCGCATGATTCGCAGTTTTGGCTCGCCTCTGGTGCGGGAGATGCTTTTGATCGGCGAAGCCATCAGCGCGGAGCGGGCCTTGACCACCGGTTTTTTCTGTCGTCTGGTGCCCAAAGACCAGTTGTTGGCTACGGCTGAAGGAATTTTGGAAGGCATGAGCCGCGGTGGGCCCAAGGCCCTGCGTGGAACCCGGAGGATCTTGAATCTGCTGGAAGAAACAGAAGTTTTGCCGGATGAGTCTCTGGAAGAAATTGCACGGTTAAGGCATGAAGCCTGGTCGGGCGAGGAGTTTGTTCGGGCGCGGGATGCATTTATCAAGGGCAAACCATCGCCGTTTGGTTCATGAGTTGTGACGGCAACAATCTCCACGGCACGACCTAAAAATTAAAGTGGTCCATGAACTCAAAGACCCATTCCCCATCCCGGGTTTTGGCTGCCTCAAACCGCAGTTGCATCCGGTCAATATTCACATGCGCACCGCCACCCCAACTTTGCAAAGCCCGCACCGGATCGGTGCTGTCATACCAGGCGTCGCCCGCATCCCCGAACACATGCAGCCCCACACCGACCATCTCGCCCTTGGGTGAAATGGGCATCATGAAAAGTGGCAGACGGTATTCGGCAGACAGCAAGTATCCTTCATCGCCTTCCAGACCGGCAAATTGATACCCGCGGATGGTTTCGGGCCCACCAAAGAATAGTGTATTGTCCAGTTGAACGGGGCCGTTGGTTTGCCTGCCCCAACCTCGCAGCGCGAGCACATGTTTGCCCAAAGGAAGCGGTACGAAAAGGCGCACGTCACCGATGATTTCAGAATAGGAATCGAAACCGTCACCCGACCAATTCTGGGCTTTGGCCTCGGCAAAAACACCATGAGCGGGATACCACGGATTGTCGCGGCTGTCGAAACCCAGCGCTGCCCTGGAGGCCAGCTGGCCGACCGTGCCGGAAGAGTGCAGAACGTTGCTGCCGGTGTTGGGATCGTACCAGGAGTAGTCGTCGCGGTAATTGATTGTGCCGTAGTTCAGGCCGGTGGCCACATACAATTCGCCCAAAAAACTCCAGCGCACTTCAATGTCTCCGCGTCCCCAGGTTTGCTTGGTGGGGCGGAAAACAAAGTTTGAGTTTTCACCCTTGATACCCAGTTTCAGCTGCAGCCCACGAACGCCGAACCACCAGGGATGGGTCCAGGCAACTTCACCCTGCTGAATGTAAAATGCAGCCAGATCGATGCGCAGGATTTCTCCTTTGCCGCGCAGATTGTTCTCTTCCAGCCAGGCCCCCACGAGGTATTTGTGACGACGGCTGTAGCGCGCCAACGGGCCGTAGTTTCGGGTGAGATCTTCTTCCACATAAATATGCAGGGTGACGCCGTCGTCCTCGCTGTCGTCAAATTCCATATCCACAAAAGCGAAATAGCCCACGTCTTCCAGCTGTTCCCAGGCAATGTTCATCATCTCGCGGTCGAAGGGCTGGCCGATTTGCAAGTCCATTTCCCGCAGGATGGCGTTGAGCTCTGTTTGGGTGTTGCCTTCAACAACGATACTTTTGAGGATGGGATTTTCACTGGTGCCGCTGCTATCGCCAAAAACGGCCAAGGCAAAGGTTGGTGTCAGAAGGAGGCAGAAAAGAGAAACCAGAAAGAGGTAGCGCTGGTGGAACAACATGAAGACAGCAATCCAATCGGTTGAGTGGTTTCCCTGATAATTATACCATTTGGGTCACTCGTCAACTATGAAGCAAGTCTGTCGATTGTCCAGTAGTCTGATTCTGCCAGTTTTCCACCGGTGGGGCGGCGGTGTAGGCAGCAAGGGATTCACAGAACAGACCGTGTTCACTGAGAAACTCGTCCAACTGACTGGCGCCCAGCCCCATCAGGGCTGATTGCAAACCACCGGGATGGTCCCATTCCAGCTGGCAGACCTGGGAAAGCAGATTGTTGAAAGCCTGGTGAACCAGGGGTTCAAGCTGGCTGTTCACGGTCTCGGGTGACCAATCACTGAGATTGCGCAGGATGCGATGGTAGAAGCGGGCTGGTTTTTCGATGCGCACCGAGCAACGACCGATCACCTGGGTTCCGTCGCTGGTGGTGAAGCCGTGTTCGCTGGTGCTGGTCCAACGAAATTCCACCGGTTGGCTGGTGGACAAAAAGAACAAATGGCTGTCGGTTTGGACCTGATCCGGGCGGTTTCCGATATCCAGATGGTGGCATCCATCGAGGTACAAGGCTTTCAAGGCGCCATCGTGAACAAGCAGTCCGTATTGTCCTTCCTCCAGGGTCAACAGCATGCGTTGACCGCGCAGGAATTCCATGTCGAGGGGGCCTTGCACAAGAGGACCTTCGGCCTCCATGCTCCATTCATACTGTTCGTGGCGCAGGGGGAGGGCACTCCAATCGCGTCCGCTGGTCAAACTGGTTGGGGAATCATTGGCGGATCCTTCGTGGGAATTGCTTTGGTCGCTCATACCGTTCCTCCATACGTGAATTCCGACTCCCAACCCAGACCCAGGAGGTAATTGCGCTCCTCGGTCATTTCACTGAAGTTGGCCAGATCGTTGGTCAAACGGCTGGCTTCGTTCTTGAACCATGAGGATGCCGGCACATCCGAGCCCAGGCTCCGCACCAGGGACATGGATTCTTCGATCAGCAGGATCAGCCGCACGTCCAGATCTTCAAGTTCGGCGATGGTGGCCTGGCAATCCCCCACCAAACAGACATTTCCTTCACGGTCCAAACGCCGGAAAATCATCCCGATTCTATCGATCAAGGCGTCGATGAGCCGTTCCTGGTCGGTTTCCAGGATTTGGCTCTTCTTCTCCACCACATTCAGCAAATGATCTCCGCATTCCTTCAACATCAGCCCCATGGCCCGTCGATAACCCCGTTCGGCTATGGCTGCATCATCATCAGACCGGTAATTGCTGTATACAGGCATCTTTTCCATGAGGAAGGTCATTTCGGAACAGCTGATTTGGGCTGTGTTCATCATGTGGGTCTCCGAAGGGCTTGTTTGCTCTGTGTTGTTGTCTTCCATCACCTTGCCGGCGTTGCGGGATGCCCGGTTTGGTGGTTGTTCTGATAGGAAACGGCAAGGAGCGTTCCAGTGTTGTGGGTCATGGGCGGGAGGCTGGAGGAATTATGAATCAAGTGGAGGAATTGGTGGGAATAGTAAGAAATGGAGGGGACGGAGGGATTTTGGTCAATTTTGGTAGTATTTTGGAAAGTCCAGCCGGCTGGAAAAATGGATGGCATTTCGCAATATTAAGTGTAAAGTATCAAAAAAATGCAATATTGGGGTGGGGGATGGTTTTTTTCGTGAAGGATTGGCAAACTCGTGCGTCTACCCAATTGAAGAGTTCAATGGAGATGTGGTGCAAGGAGAGGTTGGAGTAGAGATGATCCAGGTCAGGACGGGCACCAACAGAACGGGAGCAAGGACCAGGACGCTGGCCCCCGCCTTCCTGACTCTGGTTGACGACCACCTCGACCGTGTCTTCCGCTTCCTCATGTCCCTGATCCGCGACCGCGAAGTGGCTGCGGACCTGACGCAGGATACTTTCCTCAAACTCCAGCAAGCCATGGATGCAGGGCGAGAACCGAATGAGGCCTATGTCCTGGCTTCGGCGCGCAATATGGCCATTTCCTGGTTGAGGCGTCGCGATTTGGAACGCACCCATATGGAAGTTCTGCCGCCCGAAGCTCTGGAACCGACTGCGGATGCGGACAGAAGCGCTTCGCCGGACCGGGCGTATGAGGCCGGTGAATTGCGTCAGGGACTGGAGACGGCCATGGCCGCCTTGCCGGAGGATCTGCGAACAGTCTTCCATCTCTCCGAAATTGAAGAACTCTCCTATGCTGAAATCGCAGAGGTCGTTGGCTGTCCGGAAGGAACAGTGGCCTCACGCAAACACCTGGCGGTGCGAAAGCTCCGTGAACATTTGAAGAGGTCCGGCCATGCGCTGTGAACAGATCGAAGAGCGGTTGGAGGCGTATGTGGATGGTGAGCTGTTGGCTGATGACACTCTTGCCATCAACTCCCACCTGGAGGCCTGCAGGCTGTGCCGCCAAAATCTTGAAAGCCGCCTTGAGATTCAGCGAATTTTTCGCGAGGAAATCAAGGTCCAGGCACCTGACTATTTGCAGGACCGGATTTTGAAGGTGGCCGCAGCCAGTGGTGCTGATGATCGGGTGTTGAGCTCAACAAAGGGCCATGCTTTTGGCAGATGGCTCGGTGCCGGGAGACCTTTGGCGCTGGCAACAGCTGCAGCACTGGCTGTGATCCTCATTGGTCCTCGTCTTTTGGAGAAAGACCAAGACGAAAGTAGCCTGGAGGCCTTCTCTCAGCCATCCCGCGTGGTGGTCCTGCGCTATGGTGAGCGCCCAGGTCAAACGACCCCTGTGAAGTTCGGCGGCATTGTCCTTACTGGCATCACTGAAAGGAGATCGCAATGACGACTCTAGATAAAATCCTGTTGGTGGTTTTGATTATTCTGGCTGCCCTGTTGCTATCCACCCCCTCCACCATGGCAGACGATGATCCAAAAGATACAGAGATCAAACTCAAGGACGGAAAAGTTCTGCGCGGGGTGCTGCGTCAAATTCGGCCCAGCTTTTACTTGGTGCAGACCGATGATGAGTTGATTGAACTCAGTGCCGAGGAGATTGAACTTGTCAATGGCCAGCAGGGCATCCCTTCGGTAGGCAATGAGCGGCCTTTGGCGACTTCAATGCACAGAGCTCAGTTGCAACCTGACGGCAGTCTGGACCTTTGGACCTTCGAGGAGATCACCAACACACACGACGAAATCCTGACCTACGCCATGTTCGGGGCAAAAGAGCGGGAACTTCCAACCATGAAGACCATGCAGGCCTATGACCAGTTCGGCAACCGTCTGAATGTGCGAATCGAACCACGGGCGGGAACTGGCCTCTACAATGTTTTCATCGACTTTGAGGTCCCGATTTTACCCGGAGAATCCATGCGAGGTTCTCTTCGCTACGTGTACCAGAATCAAATCGAGTGCGATGGTCAGCGCTGTCGGAACCAGTTTTGGGGAGATTTCCCGGAAGACCGCTTGCACACTCGCCGGGTGGAATTGCCAAAAGGCGCCAAACTGCTGAAGGTTGATCCTGAGCCGAATCTGCAATATGAACATGATGGGAAAACCGTGGTGGTGTGGCGTCGCTACTATCCGGCAAAGACGGGATTTCCTCTAGTAGTCGAGTACGAACTCAAGCACTAGGAGAATTTGAGTCTCAAGGCCATTGCTCTTCAAGCGAGGCAGGGCAGTTTATGCCCTGCCTCGCGATAAACAAGGTCATTTGACCATGGTCATGGGACGTGTCTGAATCCCCTCAGAAGTCTTCATCCGACAAAAATAAACTCCACTTGCAAGACTCTCATCTTTGAAAGTAAACAAGTGTTGACCTGCCGTAAGTTCCCCGTCCTGAAGGCTTTTCACCAGGAGACCCCGCATATCATAAACATTGAGTTGCACGTGGGTGTCCTTTGAAAGCACGACAGGAATGGTGGTGGCCGGATTGAATGGATTGGGATAGACCTGCCCCAGGACCGCCAAGGCCGAAGGAACCAGTTCCGGTACCGGAGTGATGTAGCTGGAAGAACCCCAGGCCCACCAGCCTGGCGCGAATTGCTCGTAAAGCTGGACACTTTGATCCAGGTTGGTCATATGGAAGCGCATACTGCTTGCGAGGTGATCCCCTTCGAGAAAGGACAACCAGAAATCACCCGAGCCCGAAGGAGGAGAATAAGCAGGTGATCCTGCACTGTTGATTCCATAGAGCAAGTCCTCATCATACGCTGGCCGGCAAAAAATCCGCACACCCTCCCCGTGATCGGTGAGGTATTCAAAGTTCATTTCAAGATGCTCACCGTTGGACAGAATGGCCGGCGAGGCAGGGGAGAAGATGTGGTTTTGAATAGCGTGGGGAGCATAATGGTGGTTAACCGGAACAATGAAGTCCATCATCATTTCGGTGGGAATTCCGAAAATGAATTGAACCCCATCCATATCCTGTTCTCCGGTGTTGATCCGGCAATAGCGTGTGACGGTTTGTGGGCCTGACGGGACCACGGGACTACCCTGATAGACACCTCCGGGGGAATAGGATCCATCGGTAGTGCACCAGGCCCAGGCGTGCCTGTCCTCCGTTGAAGAATGCTCCACAGTGAAGGTGGCGGTCAGGTTCTGGCTGTTGTGCAGGAATTCCCCATCCGGCCAGTCGAAGCTGATGTTGTAAAGACCCACTTCGCGCCAGTGGATATCGTAGGGAATGAAAAATTCATACAGCAGAGTGCTAAAATCATTACTGAAAAGTTGGAATCGGATGTCAGTGACATCGGTATCCCCATTGAAGTAGAAATTCTGAGAGTAGCTCCCGCTAGGCGGAAGACTGATGGACCCGCTGGCAAAGTATCCAGGTGTCAGTGTGCCATCGGTGAAGGGCCGGGCGCCGATCCGGATGTTCTCAGCCGTGTCCGCGGCATAATCGAAATCGATGTTGAGATTTCTCCCGTGAGGAAGCCGGTTGTATTGACCATAATCCATCTGGATGTTGAAAAGGCCATGGGGTGCGAAGACATAGTGGACAGGAACGAAAAATTCGAGATAGGTGATGCTTTGGTCCAGTGATTTCAGGTAAACCCGGATGTGGGTGACCACTCTTTCACCGTTGGTAATAATAAAATATTGGGAGGCGGTGCCGGTTCCGGCAGCCACCACATCCCCAGGTGAAGCACCATAACCAGGTGTAAGTGAGCCGAGGGTATAGGGCCTGGCGAAAATGATGGCCCCTTCGGGAATGTCCACCTTGTAATCGATGGAGATGTTCACCTGCTCCCCATGGGGCAAGTAGGATGGTGATTCCTTGTCGAAGGTGATGCCGCCCAGATAGTCAGCCAAAGCTGGTTGAGACAGCCCCAGGCAGAAGAACGTGGCCAACAGGACGAAAATTGTTCGGGTTGAGTTCATTATAGTCTACCCCCCTGAATCCAGTAACTGGATTAGCGCCAAGGTCAGGTAGCGGACCCAGGTATGAGGGGGTTGTCACCTGACGACTAAACGCAAGCGAACTTCCAAAAGATAAATCAGAAAGTGATGTTTGGCAGGAGGGAAAAATTATTGTGACGAAGGAATCAATCCCATTGGCAGTTGGTCAGGAAACTTCTAAATTAGGTAAATGGCGGTCGTCCTTAACCCAAGAGGGAGAAAGACATGGACGGGAAGAAGAATCTTGGTTTCGTGGTGCTCTATCGGTGGCGAGTGCGCGCGGGTATGGAGGATCAATTCCTCGCTGCATGGGAGATAATGACCCGCAAGATCAAGGCCGAGCGCGGTGGCCTGGGTTCGCGGTCGCATCATGCTGATGACGGCACCTATGTGGCCTATGCCCGATGGCCCGATCGCGCCACCTGGGAGGCCATGGGCCAGCAACCTTCGGTGGACCCGGAAGCGGGTGCCTTGATGCTGGATGCCATTGAGGAGACTCTTGAGCCAATCCTGATGGAGCCCCTTGCGGATCTGTTGGATTGATAGGATTATCATGCCCTTGCATATTTTAGGAAGTCAATGGACCGTTTAGAATCCGTTTACCACTACCACCATCGTACCAAACACCATTTTGGTCGATACGCCCGGTCTGCCGGTCACATGGATTGGGATACCAAGCCTTTTCCTTTCCGAAGGTATGAGGGAGCTTCACTCAAATTACTGCCCCAAACCACGGGCCCTTTCTCTGATCTTTCCTGGGACAAGTTGTTTGAATCTCGAGTTGGTCCGGCACCTTTCAACGATGAAACTCTCGGTGCTTTTTTCTATCTCAGCATGGCTCTTTCAGCGTGGAAAGAGGTTGTTGGTCCGGGAGGGGAAGTTGTCTCGCGCTGGGCCTTGCGTGTGAATCCTTCCAGTGGAAATCTCCATCCGACCGAAGCCTGGTTGGCCGATGCCGATGGTGTGCATCATTACTGTCCTGATGTTCACGGATTGGAAAAAACTGCGGTATGGCCAAAAGGATCCTGGGAAAAATTGACCAGCCACTTGCCGGCCGGGACCATTCTGATTGGGCTGAGCAGCATCCCTTGGCGTGAGTCGTGGAAATATGGTGAACGGGCTTTTCGTTACTGCCAGCATGATGCCGGACACGCCATGGCTGGGTTGAGTTTGGCAGCGGCAACCCTGGGTTGGTCGGTGGCACCTCTGAAGGGAGCCGGGTCGGATGAAATGATGGGTTTTTTTGGTATTGGTGATCGTATTGCTCAAGAGGCCGAGCATCCTGATACCATCTTTGCGCTCATGCCGGCAGAAGGATTGAAAAAGGAAGTTTCACTGGAACTTCCCCGGGCGGAAAAGCTGGAGACTCCCCCCAATATTCTGAGTTCGGATCACACGGTCTGGGAAATTATTGACCAAGTGGCTGCGGCGGTGGCTTACCCGTCACAACAAAAAGTGATCATTTCCCCACCAGCAGCTTGCAGCAAAATTTCTTTGTCAACCAATCGCGATCTCAAAGCTTTTCAGATCATTCGCCAACGCCGCAGCGCCGTGGCCATGGATGGCTTGGCCCGAATGACTCTTGATGAATTCCTTGGTCTATTGAAGCGACTTTTGCCCAGTGCCAACAACCCGGCCTTTGACCTCTTTCGGGCAAGAACAGCAGTCTCCCTTTTTATAATGGTCCACCGAGTGGACGACCTCCAGTCAGGGCTGTACATGCTGGTTCGTGATCCTGAACACCTGGCCGACCTTCAACGGTGCACGCGGGATACTTGGGAATGGACCATGCCAGACAATGGTTCTTCTGAAGTGCCATTGTATTTTCTGGGTGGCGGTGATTTGCGGACGGGTGCCCGCCAACTCAGTTGCAATCAGGCCATTGCCTCAGACGGCGTTTTCAGCTTGGGCATGCTGGCCCGTTTTGATCAAACTCTGGAGAACGACGGTCCCGAGGCATATCCAGAACTGTTCCGGGAGACTGGTGCCATCGGACACATGCTATATCTGGAAGCGGAAGCGGCGGGTTTAAGGGGTACGGGTATCGGCTGTTTCTTTGATGATGAGGTGCATAGGGTTTTGGGTCTGACGGATCACAGCTGGCAGAGTTTGTACCATTTTACGGTGGGTGGGGCGGTCGATGATGAGAGGCTGCGAACTGCTGCACCATATGGTAGTTGAGGTTACTGGAGCGGGTATCGGTTTGCTCCCTTTGGAAAGTCATTATTTTTTTAGTAGCCCTTATCTAATTCCAATTAATTAACAAGGTTACAGTGATAATTACAAAATACTCAATGCATACCCACAAAATACTCAATTAAGAAACCTAGCGGTTTCGTTCTTTCTCAACTGCCTCCCTCGACCCACTCAACAACTGGATTGACCAACTTCCCAATTCCCTCAATCTCGACTGTCACAACATCCCCCGGTTTCAAAAATACCTGCGGCTCGCGAAATACCCCAACTCCACCAGGCGTCCCGGTGGTAATAATATCCCCAGGCATCAATGTCATCGTCCGGCTGATATAACTGACCAATTCATCCACCGGAAAAATCAACTGATCCGTATTGCTGGTTTGCATCAACGTATCATTCCAATGGCAGGTGATGTTCAACCCGTGCCCAAAGTCAGGCAGTTCATCAGGCGTAACAATCCATGGTCCGCAAGGTCCACCCGTATCCATGCTCTTACCCCGGAAATACTGCTTGTCGGAATACTGCGCGTCCCGGTCACTGATATCATTGAAGCAGGTGTAGCCGGCAATGTGTTCGTGGGCATTCTCTCTGGCGATGGCCCGACCGGGTTTGCCAATGATCACCGCCAGTTCGGCTTCGGCATCAACCATCTTGCATTCGGGCAGCAGTTCGATGGGACCGCCGGGCATTTGCAGGCAGGTGGATGCTTTGCTGAACAGCATCGGCCGTTCGGGCAGTTTCTTGTTTTGCTCCTCGGCATGATCGCGATAGTTCAAACCCACGGCGATGATTTTCGAAGGCAAAACGATGGGCGTCAGCAAATCGATTTCCCGCAGATCCATGAATGGTGCAGGCAGAGGCTGGCCGCCGAGACGGGATTTTGCCAGCTCACCAATGCGAGGGGAAAGCTGGTTGTGAATTTCGTGGACTCGTCCGAGGTCCTGCAGCAAAGCGTGCCAGTTGCCGGGAAGAGAAGGATCGGCCGTCTGCAAATCAACGCCGATGGTGTCGCTCAGGGCCAGGCCACATGACGGCGCCGTCCCCTGCATGAAAGTAATAAGTTTCATGCAGGGGATTATGGCTTATTGGGGGAGCATGGCAACCAAAAAAAGAATCACCTCACGAGTGCCATCTTGTTGACCTTAACTTCACCAGCAGTGCGTGCTTCATAGAAGTACACACCGGAGGAGACGTTCGAACCCTGGTCGTTGGTGCCGTCCCATATGATGTGGTCAGCGCCTGCAGAACGGGGTTCATCGATCAGAGTCCGAACAAGTTCCCCCCGTACGTTGTAGATCTTAAGGCTCAAATGGCCCGCTTTGGGCAGGTTGAATTCGATCTTGGTATTGGGGTTGAACGGGTTGGGGAAATTGCTTGCGAAGAACTTATCCGCTTCGGGAACACCAGTGGGGGGAAATATAATAGAGGGGAATTCGAAGTAGTGTAGAATATCTTCCAGGACATTCACGCGAGTTGCCACACCGCCGGGAGCAGGGTGGTTGGTGTCGGTGTTAATGAACATAAAGTCGTAAGGCATGGTGATGACTCGATCATCGCCAGGGAGGTTCAGGGTTGCAGCGGAATAGCTGTAATCGGCAACGCCCGAGGGGTTGGCGAAACGAGCCAGGCGCTCAGCACCAGGCAGAGCTTCCACGGCATCAAATTTGTTGATATTGGCGCAACCACCATAGGCAATCCATTGGGGAGTGGTCTGGAGCACGCTGTTACCCGCAACGGGGATCACAAAAGGAGTGGCCTGGTTGTTGATCAAAGGACGAAGATCAGCTGCCGTTCGAGAGACATTGATGAAGTCCTGAAGGAAATTATTGGTAGCTCCACCTGAATTGATCAGGTCGCTCACCAAAGCATCACCAGTCATGAACAATTGGGTTTCATTCTGGGCGATCCAGTTGGTCAGAAGCTGGACATCCCCACCAGGATCGTTGGTTGGATCACCATTGGAAATGGTGGCGATGCTGAGATCACCACAAGTGTACAGCAGGGTAGTGTAGCGAGCCATCAAGCCATCGGTGCAACGGCCACCAAGACCATTGCCAACACCAGTGGAAGGACCATTGGTGTAATAGGCATCGTAATCAACACCCATGGCAAAACCGAGGTTGTGCAGGGCGCTAAACCATCGGTATTCTCCGCCACGTCCGCCGAAATCGTTCCAGAAAAGGATGTCTGGGTTGGTGTCATGATCATCCACGGATGGTAGGCAGTGCACTTCAAAACCAGTATTGTAAGCTTGAGGGTGACTGAAGTCACCAAAACCGGTGAGATCTCCAGGCAGAGTAGCCGTCTGAGGGTTGGCATGTGCAACTTCATCGGTAGCCGAGAAGTAGTAATGCAATACGTCACCGGGGAACAGGAAGCCACTGTCAGGCAGATCGTAGGCAAATTTTCTCGGAATGATGTTGCCAGTGTTGACAGCCGGCATGGCATCGACAAAACCACTCATGGGATGAGTGCGAACGGGGTCGAACACTGGATTGGTGTTAACCGTGTAGTACAGACGGTTTTCCACCAACTCGCCACCAATACGCACGGAAGAAACATCACAGGTGATGGAGTCACCGGGCACGTTCAAGGTATTATCACCATTGTTCTGGGAACTATCAAAACGAACATTGTTATTCGCCAGAAGGTTCAGGTTGATTTCGCCACTTTCAGGGAAGTTATCCTGAGCACGGTCGATCTCGCGTGTTGACAGAGCAGGTCCTTCAGAAGTGTAGACTTGGAAGCGAATATTATCGAAGTAAGGAGCGGGAGTACAGTTGAGTTCTGGGTAGCCCCAGCACCAACCCAACTCGTAGCAAGTGAACTGAACTTGGGCGACAGTAAGTCCGGGCTCCAGCAAATCACCAACAACGTAACCGGAGCGGCGGTAGGTCCCGTTGGGATCGTAGTATACATTGTCACGATCCTGCCAAGCGGCAGCCTCAAGGTCAGCTTCGTCCACAGCAGTACGAATACCCCAAGTGATGAAGATACCAGGAGAGTCACCCGACAGCTCTTCATGGAGATAGTTGCCGAACGTCAACGAAGCACCGATGTATTCAGCACCTGGCCAAGTGAGAACAGGGCTTTCCAGAGCGTTGTGAAGATAGGCATCGGGATTGGTTTCAATGGCAGCACCACCAGTGGTGTTGACAACGAAACCGCCGGGCCCGTAGCACCAGTCCACGCAATAGCTGGGACCCACACCGGGAACGATTTCACCGTCATCAATGAAGGCAACCTGAGGGGTGTAGTTGGTGAAACAGGGATCGTTGTCTTCCAGGCCAACCCACAACTGGGTGAAGTCGCCGGTGCCGAGGGGGAAGGCTAATTCCCAGTCACCCAAATCAGTGTCGAAGGTTTCAATCTGGTCGTAGCCACCATTGGTGCAGGTGGTATGAAGGTCATCCACCTGGCAAGCACCGTTTCCACTGTAAAGACAGTCAGCATCAGACCAGGCACCATCACTTTTGAATGTGATTTCGAATCGGACTTCGTCTTCGTTTTCACCGACATAGTCAGCCACTGCATAGCTCATACTATGGGAAAAGACCACGGCCACGCCAACACCATCGACGGCAGCCATGGACACCGTTTCATCAGCAGTCACGAATTCAAAGTGCGTGAAGTCATAACCGGGTTCGGTGTTGTGACTGAACACACCAGCGACTGTGATGGAGCAATCAGCTGTGGCATCAGCCACCACGTAGCTGAATCGCAGAATATCATTCCAGCTGTTGCCATAACCGCCGTCAACGTCGGTATCGGAGCAAGCGGGGATAGTTTCATCGCCACAATAAGCGGCCATGTTGCCGGCACCACCAGGTAGGACGTCGGCGTGGTACTGGCTGATGTGCCAATTGTTTTCGGTCGGCCGAGTGATATCATAGTGAGTCCAGCCATTCCATTGTGGATTTCCAGTTGCATCTTCGAACTGACCATTGACCTGGGCGCCACTACCCCAGGGACCAACCAGGAAAACGGTATCACGGCTGGATTTTGAGAACTCGGTGTTGCCATGGTCGATCACGCTGTCATGGTCAATAACCCGTTGCGGCAAATCCGAAGCAAAAGCGTTCATGGTAAAGATTAGCGTGAGCATGAGACAAGTGAACATTATAGAATTTTTCATGCTTTTTCCCCCTCAGAAGAAAATCATTTCACCAGGGCCATTTTGTTGACCTTAACTTCACCAGCAGTGCGTGCTTCGTAGAAGTACACACCGGAGGAGACGCTCGAACCCTGGTCGTTGGTGCCATTCCACATGATGTGATCAGCGCCGGCGCCACGGGATTCATCGATCAAAGTCCGAATCAATTCGCCACGCACGTTGTAGATCTTGAGGCTCAAGTGGCCAGCCTTGGGCAGGTTGAACTCGATTTTGGTGCTGGGGTTGAACGGGTTGGGGTGATTGCTTGCGAAGAACTTTTCCGCTTCGGGAACACCAGTGGGGTTCCAAGGCGCGGTGGAGAACTGGAAGTAATTGAGAACATCACCCAGGACATTCACGCGAGTTGCCACCCCAGTGCTAACCGGGTGATTGACGTCGGTGTAGATGTACATGAAGTCGTAAGGCATATAGATGACACGATCATCGCCAGGCAGGTTCAGGGTTGCAGCTGCGTAGTTGTAGTCGGCTACACCCGAGGGGTTGGCGAAACGAGCCAGGCGCTCTGCACCAGGCAGGGCTTCCACAGCATCAAATCTGTTGATACCGGCGCAACCACCATAGGCAATCCATTGGGGAGCGGTTTGGAACACGCTGTTACCCGCAATGGGGATCACCGCAGGAGTAGCCTGGTTGTTGATCAAAGGACGGAGATCAGCTGTCGTGCGGAAAACATTGATGTAGTCCTGCAGGAAGGTGTTGGTCGCACCGCCGGAATAAATCAGGTCGGTTACTAGACCATCACCAGTCATGAACAATTGGGTTTCATTCTGGGCAACCCAGTTGGTCAGCAGCTGAATATCCTGGCCAGGATCGTTGGTAGGATCACCATTGGAGATGGTCATTGCACCAAGATTTCCTGCAGTGTACAGCATGGTGGTGTAGCGAGCCAGGAGGCCATCGGTGCAACGGCCACCAAGACCATTTCCGACACCAGAGGAAGCACCGTTGGTATAATAGACGTCGTAGTCGACACCTACAGTCAGGCCCAGGTTGTTCAGGGCACCATACCATTCTTCTTCACCGCCACGACCAGCGAAGTCATTCCAGAAAATGATGTCCGGATTGGTATCATCAGCAGTCACTGATGGCAGACAGTGCACCTCGTAGCCAGAGTTGTAGGCTTGAGGGCGACTGAAGTCACCAAAGCCACTGATGTCAGCAGGTAAGGTAGCTGTCTCTGGGGTGGCGTTGTTCACTTCATCGGTAGCCGAGAAGTAGTAATGCAACACGTCACCGGGGAACAGGAAGCCACTGTCCGGCAGATCGTAGGCAAATTTGCCAGGAACGATGGCACCGTTGTTGACAACTACCTGGGCATCAACAAAACCATCCATGGGATGGTCGCGCGCGGGGTCGAACACGGGGTTGGCGTTAACCGTGAAATACAGACGGTTTTCGGTCAACTCGCCACCAACACGCACGGAAGACACATTGCAGGTGATGGAGTCACCGGGCACGTTCAGGTTGTCATCGCCATTGTTCATGGCACAATCAAAACGAACATTGTTGTCTTCCAGAATGTTCAGGTTGATGTCGCCGATTTCAGGGAAGTTATCCTGAGCCCGGTCGATCTCGCGAGTCGACAGGGCAGGTCCTTCGGCAAGGTAGGCTTGGAAGCGAATATTGTCGAAATAAGGAGCCGGAGTACCGTTGATTCCTTGGTAACCCCAACTCCAACCCAACTCGTAGCAGGTAAACTGAACCTGGGCCACAGTGAGGCCGGATTCCAGCAGATCACCAATTACATTCGCGGAGCGGCGATAAATTCCGTGGGGTCCATAGTAAACGAAAGCACGATCCACCCAACCGGCAGCTTCGAGGTCAGCTTCATTCACAGCAGTGCGAATTCCCCAGGTGATGAAGATACCTGGTGAGTCACCTGACAGATCTTCATGCTGAAAATTGCCGAAAGTCAGCGAAGCACCGATGTATTCAGCACCGGGCCAAGTGAGAACAGGACTCTCAAGAGCGTTGTGAAGGTAGGCCTCGGGATTGGTTTCTATTTGCGCACCACCAGTGGTGTTGACAATGTAGCCATTGGGGCCGTAGCACCAGTCCTGGCAATAGCTGGGACCCACACCGGGAACAATTTCACCATCATCAATGAAGGCAACTTGAGGGGAGTAGTTGGCGAAACAAGGGTCCATGTCTCCCAGACCAACCCATAACTGAGTGAAGTCGCCGGTTCCGAGGGGGAAGGCTTGCATCCAGTCACCCAAATCGGTGTCGAAGGTTTCAGTCTGGTCGTAGCCACCATTGGTGCAGGTTGTATGAAGGTCATCCACCTGGCAGGCGCCATTGCCACTGAATAGGCAATCGGTATCGGACCAGGCACCATCACTTTTGAAAGTGATTTCGAAGCGAACTTCGTCCTGGTTTTCACCGACATAGTCAGCCACTGCATAGCTCATACTATGGGAAAAGACCACGGCCACGCCAACACCATCGACGGCAGCCATGGAAACCGTTTCATCAGCAGTAACGAATTCAAAGTGCGTGAAGTCATAACCGGGTTCGGTGTTGTGACTGAACACACCAGCAACGGTGACGGAGCAACCGGAGGTGGGATCAGCGACTACGTAGCTGAACCGAAGAATATCATTCCAGTGGTTGCCGTAACCGCCAATAACATCGGTTTCGGAGCAAGCAGGGATGGTTTCATCGCCACAATAAGCGGCCATGTTACCGGCACCACCAGGGAGGACGTCGGCGTGGTACTGGCTGACGTGCCAGTGACTTTCGGTCGGCCGGGTGATATCATAGTGAGTCCAGCCATTCCATTGAGGATTACCAGTTGCATCTTCGAACTGGCCATTGACCTGGGCGCCACTGCCCCAGGGACCGACCAGGAAAACGGTATCACGGCTGGATTTTGAGGACTTGGAATTGCCATGGTCGAACACGCTGTCATGGTCAATAACCCGCTGCGGCAGATCCGAAGCGAAAGCGTTCATGGTAAAGATTAGCGTGAGTATTAGGCAGGCGAATATTGTGGATTTTTTCATATTTTTTCCCCTTGTCGACTTGAATCACCCAAGGTATTACCAAAAAACCAATTTTAAAGGTCTTTCTCCCTTAAAAGAGCGATTGGGCTTTGATAATAAAGCATTACAATGAATAAAGGGAAAAATTCTACTTTGGTCAAAAAAGCGCACCGGAAGATTTCCCGGTGCGCTCTGCGGTCCCGTCCATCAGTGGACAGGGTTATTTTACTTCAATTTTCCGAGGCAAACTCTGCTGGCTCTTGGGCAGAGTCAGGGTCAAAACACCATTGTCAAAAGCAGCCTCAATGCCGTCAGCTTCAACACCATTGCCCAGGTTGAAGGTGCGATGAAATTCCGCCTTGGCCGCACGCTCGTGGCGCACCACTTCAAAGCCTTCGGGAACTTCCGTTTCACGGTTGGCCTTCACGCTGAGAGTCTGGTTTTCCAGACTGATGTCCAGGTCGCCAGGCTGCACGCCAGGCAGTTCCATGAGGATGCGGAATTCCTTCTCGCCTTCCAGAACATCGGCCTGAGGATTGCGGCCCCAGGTGACTTGATTCAGTTCGCGCACAGGGCGATGAGGATGTTGGGCGTTCAGGGCGGCGTTGAGCACTTGAGTCATGGGGAAAAAGGTATTCATTTCTGGTCCTCCTTGGGATCCTGTGGTAAATATGGGCCAGATCATTCCAGCCACGTTGTTCGTCATTACAATGGCCTTAATACAAGGGCCGTGCCTTCAGGGGTAAATTTTGGAAAGATTTTTTAACCTGTTGCTATTAAATAAAATAAAATTGAAATCATCTCTTTCCGTTACTCCTCAAAACGACCCCTTAAGCCGAGACATGTCAACAGGAAACTGTCAAAATGGCATGATTTTGCCAATTTTGTCTTGTTTTGTCATGATCCTGATGCTTTTAATGCCTGCTAATTTGCTTGCTGAACAGGATTCTGCGGATCTGGTGGTGGGAGAGATTGAAATCATCCGCGGGAACGTCTTCAGTCAATCAGAAATAGACCACGCCAACGGTTCCCTGTCGATTCTGCGCAAAGCCATGAATGGTTTGCACATCAAAACCCGCGAATACGTCTTGCGACAGGAGTTGCTATTTACCGAAGGCGAAACCTTCCGTCCTGAAAGACTGGCTGAAACCGAACGCAATTTGCGGGAACTGGGTTTTCTGAACAACATCAGCGTCACGGCGGTGGACACAACGCAGGATGGCCGGGTCAACATCAGGGTTGATGTGCGTGATTCCTGGTCCCTGAAAACAAGCCTGACCTGGTCCCGGGCTGCAGCTGGTGAAACTCGCTGGAACATTTCCTTGTCAGAAGTGAATTTTCTGGGCCACGCCATGACAATGGGAGCGGGTGTCGGGGCCGACGAAAACAGTTCTTTCTACAGTTTCTGGTTCCGCAAACGCAGAATAACCAACGCCGGCATCGTGCTGGGTGCGGACTATGCCAAAAGGGAAGATGGTTTCTATCACAATCTGTTTATCAGTCGGCCTTTTTACGCGCTGGGCGATAAGTGGAGTGTGGAAACCAGGGCTTACGAAGCTCTGGCTGATGTGCGGTTCTATTTGAGCAATGCCGGACCATCAGGAGTGGATCCAACCAGCCAGGCCAGCTTGTACGCTCGTTTGCCCCGGCAGGAAACTGGCCTGCAACTGGGAGCCTTGATGCGGGTCTCGCCTCCGGACGAGGGCCGAATTTGGCGTCTTGGTGCCGGGCTGAACATCAAGGACACCGATTACAAACTCGATTCTTCGCCAACCTATCTTCTCTCCGATGGCCGCGATGCCGATCTTGGTTACCTCGCCGAGCCTTATGAGCCGGTAGCCAGGGAACAGGGACTTCAGGTTTTCCCTCACTTCTGGGTGCGTACTACAGGACGATACTGGCACAAGGCGCGCTATATATTGCAGTATGGCCCAGTGGAAGACATCCCCTTGGATTTTAGTTTTAATTTGAAAACCGGGCCCAACGGACCGGCCATGGGTTCGACAACGGGTTTTGGCGGGTCCATGTGGCGAACCGAACTCATCGCTACCAAATGGTGGCGTCTGGGAGCCGGCATGTTCAAATTGCAGGGTTGGGGTGTGGGGCAGACCGGAGCGTCGACCAATCGTTATCATCGATTCACTGTCCAGACAGGTTGGTTGGCTGCCCTTGGCGCCGAGCACAGTCCCTGGTTGACCAGGATCACCAGTGAAGTGGGTCATGGCAGCAATTTGACAGGGGAAAATGCCTTCACCCTGGGTTTGAATAACGGATTGCGCACCCTCGATTTCGACGGCATGGCCGGCGATCGTCTTGTTCGCTGGAACGTGGAACAAGGCAAAGCCATGCCCTGGGAAGTTTTGGGTTTCTTTCAAATGGGGTTTGCCGCTTTTTACAGTGGCGGGGTGGCCTATTGGGATGATGAAGATCGTGATGTATCCAACGCCAGGCATGAAATGGGTTTGGGACTGCGCCTCGGCCCCACAAGATCGGCCAATGCACTGATCAGCAAGCTGGATATCAGCTGGGCTCTTGACGGGTCACGCGGGCCGGTATTCACTGCAGCAACAAGAGGATTTTTCTAGCAGCCAGGAGAGATGCCTTTGGGCGCTTCGAAGAACATAGCCAAGAACACCATTCTGCTGGCGGTCGGTCTGTATTCCGGCCGCTTGCTGGCTCTCTTTTTGCGCAAAAAAATGACTCCCATTCTGGGACCTGAGGGCATCGGTCTGTGGACTCTGGCCCTGAGCATCACGGGCATCATGCAGACCATTTCCAATTTTGGTTTGGGCAATTTGCTCACTCGTGAAATTTCCAAAACCCGGGCCATGACCCTGCCTCTTTTCTGGACCACCCTGAAAGTTCGCTGGCTCGTGGCGGCCATCTGTTATGCCTCCCTGTTGGGTTATGCCCAGGCTTCGGGCTGGGAGGGGGTGGACCGCACGGTGGTGCTGCTCATGGGGGCGGCCATCTTCATCGAAGGCACCGGTCTGGCCTGCGACGCGGTGCTGCAGGCCCACGAAAAAGTTCAGTTCCAGAGCATAGCCCAGATCATTTCGGCGTTGGTTTATTTTGGTCTGGGTTGGTGGTGGCTATCTGCGGGATACGGCATTCTGGGTTTGGTGTGGGCCAACCTGGCCAGTCGGGTGGGGCGGCTGCTGGTGATGATTCCGCTCATGCTGAAACACACCGGTCCGTGGCAGTGGCAAGGCCCGGGTGGATCCATCAACATGCGGTACCTGATGCGCATGGGATTTCCTCTTTTTCTGGCCACCACCTTTGCCACCATCTACAGCCAAATCGATTCGGTGATGCTCGAGGCCATCAAAGGTGCTTCCGACACAGGTATTTACGGCCAGGGTCGCCAGGCCCTGAACATCCTGGTGATGCTGCCCGGTCTTTTCGGACTGGCTTTTTTCCCCACCATGGCCCGTTACGGCCAAAAATCACACGCCGACGCGGCGCGCCTGGGTGAAAGGGCATTGCGTTTCATCCTGGTGGGTGTTGTTCCCGTTGCTTTGTTCATCATGTTTGTGGCTGGTCCCATCATCCATTGGTTTGATGACGGCAACAGTTTTGACGACTCCATCATTGTGATGATGATCGGCATCTGGGGTTTGCCCATGCATGCCATTGCGGTGGTCATGAACCGTCTGTTGATGACGGCGGAGAAGGAAAAGTATTTTGTCATCATCGGGTTGGTTCCCATGCTGGTGAACCTGGTCCTGAACATGATTCTGATTCCACGATACACTTATTACGGTGCGGCGGTGGCAACGGTCATCAGTTTGATGGTGAATGCCGGTATGCATATCTATTTTCTGAGGGGCACGGATTTCTTGCCTCCTTTGCGCAGGGCTTTGTTGGGCCCATTTGTCGCCGCAGGTGCCAGCTGGGCTTTGGGTGCTTTGGTTTTGCGTCTGATGATTCCGTCCTGGTTCGTTGGTTGGCAGGGAGTGCCGGTGGATCTGGGCTGGGGACCTTTTTTAGGTTCTTCGCTGCTGATGTTGGGGTTGTATCCGGTGATGCTGTGGGTGGGCCGCGTGGTCAAGGCTGATGACATTCAATTGTTGAAAGAGTTGAAGCGGGGGTAATTGGTTGAACGATTTCAAATGCCCGGCCTGTCAAATAGGCCGGGCATTTGTGTTATGACTTGCTTTCAAACCCCAACATCGTGTATCAGTGGACAAAACAATTCTTCCCTGCCCCTGAAAGGCCCCCATGGAATTCATTACTAAACTATCCGCCGATATTTCCGGAACCGTATGGGGCTGGCCATCGATTTTCCCCCTCATGGTGGCCTTGTTGCTGGTCACCGGCCTGTTCATCACGGTTGTTCTGCGCTTCATCCAAATTCGCCGTCTCAAACACAGCTTCGACGTGATTCGCGGCAAATATGACGACCCCAGCCACGATGGCGACCTGTCTCATTTCCAGGCGCTGACCACCGCCTTGTCGGCAACTGTCGGCATCGGCAACATCGCGGGGGTTGCCACAGCTCTGCATTACGGCGGACCCGGAGCGCTGTTCTGGATGTGGGTGACGGCTATTTTCGGCATGGGGCTGAAGTATGCCGAGTGCACACTGGCCATCAAATACCGGGTGATTCTGCCGGATGGCAGCGCTTCCGGCGGACCCATGTACTACATCGAAAAAGGATTGGGAAAATCCTGGAAACCCCTGGCGGTGTTCTTTGCCGTGTGCGCGGTGATCTCCAGCTTTGGTTCCGGCAACAGCATCCAGGCCTTCACCGTGGCCGACCAGATGCGCAGCGATCTTGGCGTCCCCACCTGGCTGACAGGCATTCTCTCGGCCGGCCTGGTGGCCATGGTTATCCTTGGTGGGATCAAACGCATCGGCAACGTGACGAGCAAACTGGTCCCCTACATGGCATCCATCTACATCGCCGGCGGCTTGCTGGTGCTTTTCATGAACTTTTCAACCATTCCGGGTGTGGTGACGGAAATTTTCACTTCGGCTTTCAAGCCCGCAGCCCAGATCGGCGGTTTTGCAGGAGGTACCTTTATCTTCATGCTGACCTGGGGCGTGAAGCGCGGTCTCTTTTCCAATGAATCAGGGCAGGGTTCGGCGCCCATTGCCCACGCGGCGGCCAAAACTGATGAGCCCGTTCGCGAAGGCGTGGTGGCCATGATGGGGCCCATGATCGATACGCTGATCATTTGTTCCATCACCGGGTTGGTCATTCTTTCAACCGGTGTGTGGAAAGACAAGAAGAACGAGACCCTGGACATCAACGCCCAGAACTCCATCAGCGTGATCGTGGACGACGGCCTGGTTCAGATCGATGGCGGGCTGCGTGATGCGGATAAATTCACCGGCATCATCTCTGTGGAAGGTGGCCGATTCCTGGGTGTGCACATGGTGCGCAACCACAGCATCGTTGATGCGGCGCGAATTCTCAGTTCCAGTGGAGACGGTTTCACCGGGACCATGGAAGTGACTACGGGCGACATCCATTTGAACGATCTGGACGGATTGAAACTTTCCGGGATGATGGCCCAAAACGGCTCGCCCCTGACGGCCTGGGCCTTCAAGGAAGGCTTGCGGCCAATCATGGGTGAGTATGGCTACCTGATCATCACCCTGGGAGTGCTGCTTTTTGGAATTTCCACGGCAATTAGCTGGAGTTATTACGGCGATCGAGCCATTGTTTACCTGGCGGGGCCAAAGTACGTTCTGCCCTACAAGCTGGTCTTCGTAGTGATGAATTTTCTGGGGGCGATTTTCTCCCTTGAGATTGTCTGGAACTTCGGCGACAGTGCCCTCGGTTTGATGGCGCTGCCCAACCTGATTGCCCTGGTTTTCCTGAGCAAGAATGTGCGTTCCATGACCAACGAATATTTCTCCAGGGAGCACAAACCCCTGAAATAGCATTTCCCACCTGGAAGGACAACGGGAACGGATGTCAAAGAAACAAATCAAGGGCCTGGGTGGTACCGCCCTGGAGCCTGTGGCCCAGGTCATGGAAGAATTGGCCGCAGCGGGAAACCTGACCGCAAAAAATGCTGACCTGCATTGGCTGTACGAACAGTCGGTGCAGAATGTGGAAGCCGAGGTCATTTTCATCGATCGGGTGTTCCGCAAGGAATATGGCCGCTCTCCATCTTTCATTCGCGAAGATTTTTGTGGCACTGCGCTTTTGTGCAGTGAGTGGATCAAACGCCGTCGCAAGAACACCGCCCTGGGTGTTGACTATGATGGCCCCACTTTGCAATGGGGTAGGGTCAACAATCTGGCACCCCTGGGCGAACGGGCGGCTTCGGTAACCCTGATCCAGGATGATGTGCGCAAAGTGACCACCCCGAAGGCCGAAGTGCTGGCCGCCACCAACTTCAGCTGGTGGGGATTCAAAACCAGGGCCGAGTTGAAAGAGTACTTCAGCATTTCCCGACAATCATTGCAGGATGACGGCATGCTCCTGCTGGATATCTATGGCGGACCCGAAGCCCAGGTGCCGCAAATCGAAGAGCGTGAAGTTGAAGGGTTCGAATACCTTTGGGACCAGGACGACTTCAATCCCATCACCGGCGACGTTCGCTGCTACATTCATTTTCGGTTTCCCGATGGCAGCCGTCTGGACAACGCTTTCTCCTACGACTGGCGTTTGTGGTCCTTGCCCGAAGCCTGCGATCTGCTCCTGGAGTGCGGTTTTCGCAAGGTGATTGTTTATTGGGAAGGAACCGACAAGGATGGCGAACCCAGCGGAGTTTTCCAACCTGACCTTAAGGGTGATCTGGCGCCATCCTGGGTTTCCTACATCATTGCCTTCCCCTAGAGAATCATAATTAAACCCTTAGGGAAAAAGGTCGATAACCAAGGTGAAATTTATCTTGCCATCGGGATCAATTC